>JAJRCM010000068.1 GCA_028678965.1 Methanomicrobiales archaeon
ACCGCGGTCGAGCAGGTCTCGCAGATAGGGAGGAGGTGATGACCAGAGATGGAGCGCCTCGGGCACTCTGCCTCTCCTGATAAGCGACCTATCGTGAATCTCCCACAGGAAATCGATACGGGGAAGTGGCCCATGATCATGAGTGAGGAGGATGGTGATCCCACGAGTGCGTTGTTCCAGCGCCTTGAGGAAGGCACGCCTCCCCACACAATCGAGTGAACTGAATGGTTCATCGAGAAGGAGAAGATCAGGATCTCCCTCCAAGGCGCACCACAGCTCCAGGCGCTTCAGCTCCCCCCGGCTGAGGGTGAGGGGATCCTCTGATCCTCTCCCCGTAAGCCCCGTCGCGTGGAGCACTCGCGCCGGGGTGATGCCCCACGACAGGATCTCTTCCTCCAGCGAACGGGCGGTCACATGGTATTCGGGGAACTGGAGGGAAAGACGGAGTGTCGCGATTCCCTGCCGGGTGACCTCTCCGCTGGTGGGCAGGAGGAGAGAAGCAAGGGCAAGGGCAAGCGTGCTTTTTCCCGCTCCTACCGGCCCCCATACCAGGTGAATGCCCTCCTCAAATACCCCGTTCATGGTGAGAGTGAATTCACCCCGGGACAGGTACAGGTTGTTCAGGGTCACCTGCACTGTGCGACCCTCCAGCGAAGAGGATAGAAACAGGTACCTTCAAGACACTTGAACACATCGGCGGGTGGGCCTTCAAGATTCACCTTGCCGCTGTCGAGAAAAAGGATATGATCTGCACCTGAAGCGGCCTCCATGTCCTGGGTGCAGAACAGGACCGTGGAGAGGGACATGGTGCGGTAATATTCCCGTATTCTTTCAGCAGCTACAAAATCGAGATGAGAATCGAATTCGTCGAGAATAAGAACCTGTGGTCGTGACGCCAGGGCACTGCCCAGAGCCACCAGCACCTTTTCCCCACCGGAGAGCTCCCGGCACCTCCTGGGGAGAAGGTGAGCGATCCCACACTCCCGCGCAATTGAAGTCACCTCCTGGATGATGGTGGTACAAGGGGTATGCCGGAACGAGAGCGCTGAGGAGAGCTCATCGGAAACGCGGTCAAACAGGAGGGTCCGGTCCGGGAATTCATCGACCCATCCTACATCCACGTGGCGCGGCGACTCTCTATCGATGGTCACCGTACCCTGTAGAGGGGACTCGATCCCGGCGCACAGCCGGAGCAAAGTGCTCTTTCCAGAACCGTTAGGACCAATCAGGGCAGTCAGACCCGTAGGAATGGTCAGGTGAGGGATGTCAAGGATACGGTGTTTCAATGCGGTGATCTCGATCATGGCATCTTCCTCGCGGCAAGATAGGCGATCACCCCTTTCATTGCGTCACCAGGGAGAAAGATCAACATCCCCCCCACCAGCGCAGGGAGAGGGGCTATCGCGGTGGAATACAGGAGCCAGGCAATCCCAATGAGATAGATGGTAGCGGTGGCAAGGATGATGCCCGCTCCTCGGATGGCCATTGCCTTCCGTTCACAGGCAACGCCGATGATGACCGCAGCAGGGATAAAACCAACGAGGTATCCCCCGGTAGGACCGAGGAGAACTCCCACCCCCCCGAGACCATTGTGGAAGACCGGTAGGTTCAAAATCCCGAGGAGAAGGTAGAGCGTCACGGGCATAACCCCCCAGCGCTTCATAGATACGCCGGCGAGAAGAACAAAGAAACTCTGGAGAGTGACCGGTACCGGGATGAACGGGATGGACAACCATCCTCCGAAGGTGATCAGGGCAACGAATGTCGCTGTTCTGGCAATCAGCGCCGCTCGCTTCTCATCGCCGTACATCGGTCGGGTGCAGACAGTGGTGGAAGGCCCCGGTCTCAGAGGTGCAGGCAATCACCAGCGATTACCCGTTCCACCGCCCCAGAATCTTTTCTCACGATCAGGGCGCCGTAATCATCGATGTCAATCGCATCCCCATCAAAACTCCGGCTCCCCAGATTAATCCTGACCCGGTGCTCGAGTGTACAGGAGAGACTCTTCCACTCGCGGACAATGGAGTCATACTCATTGCTTTCGATCTGGAGGTACCGCAGTTCAAATTCCCGCAGAAGAGTAGCGAGGAGGGGGGCACGATCCACTTCATGACCGAGCTCAGCGCTGAGAGAGGTTGCGGATTCACGAAGCCGGGTGGGTAGGTCACCGAGAGGAATGTTCACATCGATCCCGATACCGACAAGACAGTAATGGACAATCGGCCCCTCAGCAGAGAGCTCTGTAATAATTCCTCCCACCTTCCGGTTCCCGATGTAGATATCGTTTGGCCATTTAATCAGGGATCCGATGCCCGTTATCTTCTTGATGGCACGCACCACCGCGATAGACCCTACCATTGTGAGCATGAAGAGGCGGTCGACCGGGATACGGGGTTTGAGAATGAGCGTTGTCCAGATCCCCCCTCCCGGGGAGATCCATGCCCGGCCCAGCCTTCCCGTTCCACCGGTCTGCTCTTCAGCAATGATCACCATCCCATGGAATATGGCTGGATCCTGGGTGGAAATCAGGTCTTTTGCCACGGTGCTCGTGGAGGTGATCTTCTCGTAGTACTGCATCTGTCTCCCAATGACCTCCGTGCGGAGCAGCCGCTGGACTTCATACGGTAAGAGCTTGGAAGTGGTCTGCTCAAACTGATAGATTCCCTTTTTTTTGGTTTGGATACGGTATCCCTGCTTTCGTAAGGTTCGGATGGCACGGCTTACCTCTGCCATGGTGATGCCGGCCTTCTCCCCCAGCTCACGGCCCGAACGAGGAATGGCCGATTCCCGCAATTCCTCCAGAACCCTTCGTGCAACGTCGTCCATTCAGCTCACCTCTTTCCACTCACCAACTCGGATGGAAGGGGGCACGGATCCTTCCCGCAGACCTGCTTTAGTATTGCTGACTGATGTTCCATCAACGTTGCCAGGTCAAATATCCCGGTGATATCCACCACACCGATGGCTGCGATCGCATCGCCCGCCTCATCCCGAACCGGGGCGACCACCACGGGTACTCCCCGGTAGGGTCCTGATGCCGGCGTGGTCTTGATCAGACGGTTGTTCTTCAGCACTTCCTCCAGCACCGGTCCAGAGTACGAGCGGTCAACAATGCGACCTTCTTCGATCCGCACACCGCGACGATCCCGTGAGCGAGCGGTCGTGGGGAGATGGTTCAGGATCTCATGGAGGCACTGGGCAACCGGTGCCAGGTCATCAGCCGTGGCATCAGGGGATATGGTGTAGCGGGACATCATCTCTTCCATAGTTCCCTCATTGTACGATTAAAATAAGGTTTCTCTGTTTCCGCAGCAGAATCTCCGCAGGAATGGTCGGCCAGGGTACTCGTGGATGGAAGTGACGATAACCATTCCCTCTCCCACCTCCGCCTGGATGAGCACCGGACCCTGAGGAGACTCAATGCGTGGTATTCCCTCAAAGGCAGGAAAATAACCATCACAAGCGATACACGCCGTATCGTATCCATCAAGAAATGATGCGGAGGTGGGATCGTCACATATTCGCAAGGGGTAATCACCATAGCAGTGACTATACTCAACAGAAAAAGGAAGCCAGTCGTACGCGTCGGACTTGCATTCTGCGGCACCGAACACCAGCAGTCGCCCCCCTTTCTCGATAAAGCCATGGATGCGATCGCTCTTTGCCCGGAGAGCAGGGAGAAGTTGTGAATACCGCCGGTTGGCAAATCCAGTGGGAATGATCATGGCGATATACTGACCACGGAAGAAGGGTGCAGCGAGCAGGTGAGGCGTGATCACATCACAGTTGATTCCGCAGTCCTCAACGAACCGGTGGAAGATCTGGGGGGTATCCCAGAGCACACCTGCACGGCAGATCACCCTTTGATCACTCCCAGGGGTTCGAGCCGTCCGACCAGCCTGGAGAGGCCCACCTCGTGCACCACACGGACGACTTCTTCGCTCGGTTTATAGACATCAGGGGCTTCCTCGGCAATGGAAGAAAAAGAGGGAGCCCGGACATAGATCCCCCGCTGCAAGAGCCCGTTGTGGATCTCTTTCCCGCTGATATGTTTCTTTGCCTGGGTCCGGCTGGTGAGCCTCCCTGCCCCATGGCAGGTGCTTCCGAAACTCCGCTCCATGGCAAGAGAAGTGCCATGGAGGAGGAACGAGGAGGTCCCCATGCTTCCGGGGATAATAACTGGCTGCCCTATGGCTGCATAATCGGGAGGGAGATCGACATTTCCCGGACCGAATGCCCGGGTCGCCCCTTTCCGGTGGACACACACTCTCATGCTCCTGCCGTCGACGCTGTGGGTCTCCATCTTGGCGACATTGTGAGCGACATCATATACCAGTGTCATATCCTCGTGGGGAATTCCATACATTCTCTCGAATACCACCCGGACCATGTGGGTGATCAGCTGGCGGTTCGCCCACGCAAAGTTTGCCGATGCAGCCATCGCCCCGTAGTACGCCCTTCCCTCGGGAGAGGTGAGCGGAGCACAGGCCAGCTGCCGGTCAGGAAGCCTGATCCCGTATTTCCGTACCGCCGATTCCAGCACTTTCAGATGATCGGTACAGACCTGGTGGCCAAGGCCCCGGGAACCGCAATGAATCATCACACAGATCTGCCCCTGTCGCACTCCAAATGCCCGGGCAGCTCCTTCATCATAGATCTGCTGGACTTCCTGCAATTCCAGGAAGTGGTTCCCCGACCCTAGGGTCCCTCCTTGTGGAATACCTCGCTGGCGGGCTTTGCTGCTAACGGCGTGGGGATCTGCACCCTTCATGCACCCGTTCTCCTCGCAGTAGGTCATATCATCAGGGAACCCGTAACCCTGGTTCACTGCCCATCCGGCACCCTTGGAGAGAACCTCATCGAGGTCCCGTGACGTCATGCGGAGGCTGCTCTTGGATCCGACACCGGTGGGCACCGCTGTATAGAGGGCTTCAATCAGCTCCCGTTTCCGTCCTAGGTCACTGACAGTGAGCGGCGTGGTGAGGAGCCGCACCCCGCAGTTGATATCGAATCCCACACCGCCCGGTGAGATAACTCCTTTCTCCTCCTCAAAGGCTGCGACTCCCCCTATGGGGAAGCCGTAACCCCAGTGAATATCTGGCATGGCGAGAGCGTATTTCACAATACCGGGCATGGTCGCAACATTGGCCAGCTGATCGATCGCACCCTCCTCCAGGACGTCCGCAAGTCGTTCGGAGAGGAAGAAACGGCCTGGCACCCGCATGCCCTCGGTCGAACCAACCGGCACTTCCCATTCATACGTCCCAATTCTTCTGATTCCTGCCCTCATCCTCATTCCTCAGACGTCAAAAATTACATCCATACCATAGCTCTCATGCTCTTTAACGATTGTGAGGCCTGAGAAAGAGATGCCTTTGATCTCCCTCCCGGCACGGTGTTGCGCAGGATTAAAGGGGATCCCCGTCGCGGTAGCGGTGAGCGACATCCCCACCATGGTTACCTCACATTTGCAAAATACAATCTCCTGCACCTCCGAGAGATAGAGGAGTTCAGAAAGCAACTCTTGGACCAGCTCTTCAAGATCGTGTGCGTGGAGTGTGAAGGTGACCGTTCGTGAGTCACCCTCGCACTCCCCATACATGATCTGGAACATCCCTCGTGCTGCCTCAGAAAAGAGCGCTTCAATCGTGGGTGCCCTCACCCGGAGCATGACATCGGCGGTATGGTCCAGTTCCTCAATAGACATTTCACTCCTGCCAGCACCGGAGAGAACGGGGGATCATCGAACCATCGATGACCGTGGCGAACGATGCCTGGTAGCGGGAGATATACAGCGTGCGGGGACCGATTTTGACCTGGAAATCGGTGGGTTTGGGACGTTTCACTGAGACCGGTAGGAGGATAGGACCCCCGCAGGAGGTGCACACGCGGACATCACAACCAC
>JAJRCM010000069.1 GCA_028678965.1 Methanomicrobiales archaeon
CCAGGATGACATCGGCATGCCGTGGTGAACCCACCAGTTTGACCCCCAAACGTTCGGGATCATACCTCGGGGTAATAGCTGCCACAATCTCAATTTCGCAGCCATTGCATGACCCGGAATTTAGGTGGTAAACCCAGAGAGACCGATTCAGCGCAGTTGTTAGTTTCATTCACACCACCACCAGAATACATACAAGAGCGGTGACCCACAGGACCCACAGAAGATAATCAGTGAGAATACCGGTATGGAGCGGGATCACCCGTCGGTAATATCCCTGGAGGGCATCGGTAAAACCCCAGTAGAGGTTACCAGCCCGAATATGGACTGCACCCTTCCTTGGTTCGGGATTTCCGGAGATGAATGGTTTTACCTGCTCAGTTCCCGCTTTGTACTGACGCTCTCCCCGAGCCCATATGAGATATGCAATAATAAGAGTGATGATCAGGGCAACCAGCCACAGGACCGGATTCCAGAACCCCGATCCGGTGGATAGTGTGGTCATCAGGTTCATTCACGCACCTCCGAGAATAGCTGAGATATACCCGCTCTGATCGATGAGGGCGTGAACCGCCGGTGCGACAATCAGGTTCACCACCGTTTGGGGGAAGACGCCAAAGAGGATCACAAGAGTTGCGAGGATCCCCATCCCCAGCAGCATGGGAAGCGGCACCTCTCTGACACTGGCAAACTCAGGAAGAGGGGGGCCCATGAAAATGGAATGGAAGACCTTGACGAAGGAGGCAAGGGTGAGGATAGATACCACCATGGCAATAATTGCCAGGAACGGGTTGAAGAGGTATACCGATTCGTAAATCAGAAGCTTGGATGCAAACCCGTTGAATGGCGGGATACCGGCGATGGCAAGTGAACCGATGATAAAGAAGATCATGGTATACTTCATCGAATGCCCAAGGCCGCCCATCCGGTTGAGATCCCGAGTCCCGATTCGGTAGATAATAGCCCCCGCTGTCAGGAACAGCAACCCCTTGTACAGGGCGTGGTTGATGATATGGAAGATCCCTCCTTCCATGGCGATGGTGCCAAAGGAATTGATCGCGGTCTCATTGCCAAGAACCGCAAGGCCGACCCCCACTCCGAGCAGCATATAGCCGGTCTGGGAGATGGCGTGGTAGGCCATCAGCCGCTTGACGTCTTTCTGGGGGATGGCCATGGTAACACCGATGACCATGGAAAGCACCCCGAGGACAATGATTGTCCATCCGATTGTGACATAATTGAGGGAGAGGTGGTACATGGTGAAGGTGAAGCGGAACAGCCCGTAGAGGCTTGCCTGGCTTGCCACCACCAGCATAGCGGTGACCGACGAGGGAGCGAGCGAGTAGGCGTCCGGTGTCCAGAAGTGCATGGGTACAGCCCCGCATTTTGCGGCGAGGGCTGCAACCAAGAGGACAAGGGCAATCTTATCGAGCATGGTAAATTGCATCCGCTGGGCAATCATGGCAATATTCAGGGCATCATACTGGCCGTAGAGGATACCGATAACGAATAAGAGAAAGATACCGCCGAGGGCACTGACCATGAAATATTTAAGCCCTGCCTCCACTGCTCTTCCCTTCTCCACACTGTACGCAACAAGTCCTGCAGAGGCAAGGGACGAGATCTCAATGAATACAAAGAAATTGAAGAGATCGCCAGTGGAGACCATACCGATTACCGCAGCGATCAGGAGGAGGAAGAGGGTATAATAATATTGAGGACTGGTGCGGCGTTCATCACTGGAGAGCGAGTAGAGGATGACACAAAACCCGACAATAGCGATGATGAGATCCATGAAAGCACTCATGGCATCGACAGTGAAAACAATCCGAATGGGGATTCCCCCGGAATCAAGAGGAATGGAGAGGCCAGGAGTTGAAGCACCAAATACATACACAAAGGTCCCCATCGTGTACACCCTCATGACAAGGAGAAGCCCGAGCAGTGAGGTAATGGCCATGGACCCCATGACCCACATCTTTCTCATTGCAGGAGAAATCTGGGCAACCAGCGGACACACAAAGGCAGCGAGGAGTGGCACTGCCACCATCAGGGCAGGCAGGTTTGTAAAAATAAATTCCTCTATCATCCTCTCAACTCCCTGATAGCCTCCACATCATTGGTGCCATACATCCGGTAGAGGAGCATGGCAAAAGCGAGGAGGACTGCCGTTGTTGCCACACCGATCACGATGGAGGTGAGACAGAGTGCTTGGGGAGTCGGCATGACCATCACTGGTGATGGGGCGTTGGTGAAGATAGGGGCAATTCCCCCCTCCCGGTACCCGACCGCGATGATAAACAGGTTGACCGCGGAGGTGAGGACATTTAATCCCATGAAGATCTTGACCAGGTTTTTCTTAAGAAGGATAATGCTGATGCCGATAGCGGTAAGGAGCACCACCGCGATGAAGGGAAGATTCCAGAGCATATCAGGCTTCCCCCTTTTCCAATCCTGATAGGAGATACAGTATCACCAGAGTGAGACCGCCCCATACTTCAATTCCCACCGCGATATTCATCAACGGGAGGAATCCCGCCGTGTTCAGCTCACCGGGGTTCGGACCATACGGAACCGACATGCCAAACAACGAGCCGCTGTTAGCAAGCCAGTTGAAGAAGAACGGGAACCCGAGAACCATCCCTCCAAGTCCCGCGCCGATAAACAGGAGAAGTCCAGTGGACTCCTGGACCATGAGAACTGCCTTTTTGAGCATGGATGTTATCTCCTGGTATGAGTAGGCAACGATAACGAGAGCTGCTCCGGTTGCCACCACAGCCCCTCCCTGAAAACCCCCTCCGGGAGTGAGGTGACCGTGCATGATCACGTACCAACCGAAGATAACCACAAAGGGATACATCAGGTCGGCACAGGTTCGCACGATCTTACTCATCCTCATCATACTCACCTCCCGTGAATTTCCGGAAGAGCATAGCAACACCGATCACCGCGGTAAAAAGAACGGTCGATTCCCCCAGCGTATCGAAACCACGGTAATCAAAGACGATGGTGGTGACAATGTTGTTCGTGGCAATCTGCTCCTGGCCATTCTGAATGAAGTAGTCGTCCATGTCGGCATATTGAGGATTGCCGAAGGTAAGCCCCGTTACAATGAACATCAGAAAGGCAGCGAGAATGAGCATGACCGCTACGGAGAGGTACCGTCTCATTTTCCTGCCTCCTCATACCGCTGGGTCCCCCGAATGGCGATAATGAAGATAGCGGTTGTGAGTCCTGCGCCGATTCCCGCCTGAGATATGGCAACATCAGGAGCTTGCAGGATGTAGAATTCGAGAGATATGAGGAAACTGAAAAATCCTGAAGCAAGAGCAGCTGCCATCAGGTCTCTGAAATAAAACACCAAGAGAGCGGAGATGACCAGGCCGGCAAGCACCAGGATATGGGCGAGCATCTCGATCATCAGTGCACCTCCTCAAGACGGTCGCAGACAGCAGGCATGGGTTTTATACCCATCTTGTGAGCTGCCCGGGCAATCGCATGAGAACTGACAGCATTCGTGAGGGCAAGTGCGAGAGTGGCGATAAATGCATGGATAGCGAGAGTAGTAAATTGGAGATCAGAAGTCCGGAAAAACGACCATATCCCGAATATGATTACCGCGAGGGAGGTGAAGATCGATCCAAAAGTTGTCGCCTTGGTAGTTGCGTGCATCCTCGTATAAAGGTCGGGGAAGCGGAGGAGGCCAAGGACCCCCAATCCATTAAACACCGTACCTATCACCAGGCAGAGAATGATGAGCCCTTCTGCGAGCATCCTACAGCTCACCTCCTAGGTATTTGGCGATATAGAGAGTGCTCACAAAAGAGAGGACCGCATACACAATGGCCACATCGATGAGGATGATCTGGCGATAAGCAACACCGAGCAGGATCATGCTCGCGATGGTCAGGGTATTGACGGTATCGACCGCGATAGCTCGGTCAGCTGCAGTGGGACCACGGAACAACCGTATTGTGCAGCAAGCAATAAGAAAGACCAGTATCCCCACGACCGGGAACCAAATGTCCATCTGGTACCAGGTATCGGTCATTCAGCAATCCTCCGGATTAAGGCAGGGAGGTTGGAATAGGAGAAAAGTTCCTGAGCCCTGAATGATTCTTTCGTCTCTTCCCCTTCTCCGATGTTGATATTATGGATGAACAGGTCGTGAGTCTCCTCATCGATATCCACCGTGATGGTCCCCGGGGTCAGAGTGATGGAGTTTGCCAGCATAAAGATCCCAAAATCACTCTTCAGGTCAGATTTGACCCGGATAATACCTGGCCGGATTTTCATGGTTAGAACGCGATACGCTACATCCAGGTTTGCCTTTGCCATCTCGATAAAGAAAGG
>JAJRCM010000070.1 GCA_028678965.1 Methanomicrobiales archaeon
ATGAATTTGAATGAAGAATGTACGTTTAAAAAAAGGGATTTAGATCAATGCTGCGGTGATCCCCATCACACCGGACTTGATGATCATGGCGACAGCGATGATAACCCCTGCCATCTCGAGGGCGACAACAACATTTCCCTTCCCGATCTCCTGGAATTCATTGATTCCCCTGGTCAAGTGGTCGAGTACCATGAGGGCAAGATAGATTGCGATCATAGCGAACGCAATCTCGAGAATCAGCTGGAGTAAAACGGTGGTGATGGCGATAATACCATCCACGGAAAGAATACCCACGCTCAGGGCACTGGAAATGCCAGCGGAAAGCCCGGAAATCCCGGACTGAACAACGATTGCAATAGCGATGAACACCGAGGCAATAAGGATTCCAATGGCTGCGTTGCCCCTGGCAAGTTCCTTCTCTTCATCAATTCCCTTGGCAATTCTCCCAAATACTGAGAAGCCAATTTACAGTGCCACAACAGCAAAGATAATGGCAAATATCAATTGAATGAGTCCAACAACTGCGTTACAAGCATCAGGTCATTCACCCTCGTGTAAGGTGCAACTGCAGAAATTGATATGTTGTTATATATAATTTGTGTTTAAAAGAATATTATTTTTCAGGTGAAAAAGAGTATAATAGAACTTTGATATCCTCCATCTTCCGATCGCGCTTATTTTTTCCAGACCATGGTTCCGTTTCTGATCACCATGGTCCCTTTTGCCAGCCCATCAAAGAACGTCATCACGTCCTGAAGTACTCCCTCCGGTACCTGAATGCACCGGTTGCCAAGACGGGTAAAATTGAAACCAAAGATGAGAGAGCCCTGCCATTGAAATTTTTCCCTCCGCTGGTCCTCGTACTCTAGCAGTTCATGCAGCGTTGCCCCCTTCTCTTCATATACAATCCGGCACTTCTGTCCGCTCAGGCCGGAAAACCAGTCGGACTGCCATACATCAACCATCGGACTCCTCGTATCGCCTGAATAGATGAACAATTACCGTGAGGGTATATAAAGACTCGTGATTCGGGCGCAGCGAGGGTGTTAAAAATTTATGGTCCTTTTTCGGCTGAAGGAGGAGGGATTTTCGCATCCCCTTTTCTCCACCGGTAGACGGCATAGGCTGCCCCTCCCAGGATCAGGAAGGGGAGCAGGGAGAAAAAGAGGATGATGATTGCATCGATAGTGGTAAGGAATCCCCGAATCCCCTCGTTGATCACGTCGATGAAATTGTGCCCGGTCTCTCCCCCAATAGGAGCCGGTTCAACCAGTCGTACTGTGATGGTGGAGAGATCGATCCTGTTGTCCAGGTAGCGGAGACGCCCTTCGATTCGATCCAGTTCCACCTGGACGCGCTCGATCTCCACCTGGACTTTCAGCACATCTTCCACCTTTTCTACCTTTTCCAGAATGCGGTTGTATTGATCGAGCTGGCGCTGGAGTGCCCCTTTCCTCGCCTCCAGGTCGATATATTCCTCCGTTACATCCCCACTATTCACTGACTCAGAGAGTATGGTCCCCGTACCCTTGATAGCAGCAATGGCTGCTTCAAACTGCGGCTGGGGGATACGGACGGTCACTGTTGCCGAGAGCCGATCTGCATATCCCCGGGAGAGTGCGGAGGAGGAGAGGTAGCCCCCGTGGGAGGCGGCGATCTGCGCGAGAGCTTCTACCCCAAGGGATACGTCCTTTACTTCCACTTCGAGGTTTGCGGTTTTGATCAGTTTCTGGCCGGTCAGGAGGGAGGAGGAAGTACCGGAGAGGGGGGCAGTCGTCGGATAAATTGATGGTACTCCCGATGATTTTTCCAAAGCATCGTTGCTCTCCTGCGGGGAGCTCCGGCTGTCCAGGAAATCGGTATCGACTCCCAGACAACCAGCAAGGCACAGACCACAGAGCAGCATGAGAGCGAGAATCAGAGAGAATTTCATACTGGAACATATCTCGCGGATTCACATAAATTTTGGGTAAATTACGAATTTAATCGCAGCTATGGGGAAAATAACCATGTTCATGCAGAATAAAAAAGCACCCTATCAAAGATAGCCCACCATGTTGGGAGGTGATAAAGAGGAGGTCAAGGGGATAGGCTAAAATGCTCCATTGTCCACTCCCGAACGCATGTTCGGGAACCTGCTCTTCCCTGTCACCATTGTCGTGGAAGTGTGGTGAACGAACCTACGACGCTATGGAGGATGAACCTGGTGATTGGCGGCAAGCTACATGGGGTCTGAAGAAAAATGGATAGGTGAGACCTGATGAGCACGAACGACATCACCATGGTAGTCCACGGACCCGAAGTATTCGATTGTGGAGATGTCGCTTGGTTGATGGAGCGTCTCACCCCACGGGTGACGCTGGTCGCCGGGGTTATGGCACGGACAGCGGCCGAGGAATCGCGGTTACCGGTTGAGTTCGTGGGGGAACCGCCGAGTGCTATCCTGCGGAGTATCGCGGGACGGGCAATTCTCGTAAACCATGGGAAGACAGGAGAATCGGGAAAGATATTCGGTGAGATTGTTGCCTCCCGGCTGAATAATGAGCAGGGTCTTGTCCACCTGGAGTGTTCATCGCACACCATTTTTCTCTGGAACGATGCAGATGCTTCACTCGGAGAGGAGATTGCCGAAAATACGGGCTTTCAACGCGAGTACGTGGTAAGCAGGATGGGACATGAACCTGGGCGGCGGGAGATTCGCGGGTGCCTCCCTGGAGAACCGGTCTGCGTTAACGGGATCGTGATCGGACGGGCGACTGCCGGCACTGTGGTGCTCGAGGGAACCGGGGACGCGATCCGGCCGATCTCCGGTCTCATTCCCAAAGCCCATGGTATTGAGAAACTACACAGGATTGGAGGGGTCGATCTTTCGCATGCATGGTGCAAGAGCGGGCAGATCCGTTCACGGGCCCCTGCATCGGGTTCTAGAAGAACGGGTACGGGAAGAGTGGTGGTAATCGATCACTGCGGACACGAGATCTTCCGAGAACTCGATGCTGACACTGGCGGGGTCCTCGCCATCGGTGATGATACGACCCGGGTCTGTGGTCATATCTGCTCTCACCGGGGCATACCGGTTCTGGGGATTGTGGATGGAGATGCGGATCATCTTGTGGATACCGCGTATGCTCCAGGGAGCGTGATTGTTGAGGTAACTAAGGAACGGGATGATGAGGTAGGGGTAGAGGTTGCCCGGCTGGTCCCCCCGTATCCTGTTCAATGGGAGGAATGGGTAGCACAAGCTCTCGCACACCTCTCCACTAGGGGCAGGGTTATCTATCGGTACTGAGGCAGTATGCAGTGTGCGGTATGCAAGGGTCGTGGGTGGTGTGGTCTCCCGCGATGCCCCGTGCTCTCCCGATTCCGGGCACAGGTGAGTGTTTCTCCCTCGGAACAGTATGCAGGGTGTGCTCCCTCGGTGTTTGTGGGAAGTCTGGGCTATCCCCGCCCCCGCAGCGGTCCTC
>JAJRCM010000071.1 GCA_028678965.1 Methanomicrobiales archaeon
GCTCTGAAGACGATGGCACCGGTCGATACCCTATTGCAAGCGATACGGGATGGATAACCGTCCCAGTGGCGTCCCTGACGTACCCCTATTTTTGAACGTGGTGGCGTGTGGTGATGATGCTCACCGTGGTGACGTACCAAAAAAATCACGAACCGCCCTTATCGACGTCTCTTTTGAGAGCAGGGGGTGCACAGCGGTTTTTCATAACTGGAGGGGATGGGACTCCTGCACCGGTGGCAGAACTGGTGTTCGTAGTAGGGATTTCCTCCCTGGCTGTCCCATTCAAGAAAACAGGAAAGACAGAACGGCTTCTCCCGATCGTAAGGGATGGTCGTTCCACAGCGAATGCAGAACCCCTGATCCGGGGGAAGGGGAGTTTTTGTACCTTCTCTCTCTTTTTCTGAGGAACGGGTTGCCTCCTGAGCGGAGCCAGCGAGATCGATTTCCGTGCTGCGCTTGATGATGTGATCCACTTCCCGGCACAGATCCCAGAAGAGCTCGGCATCATAGTCTCTGTCGATGAGCACTCCCATGTCATACCGATTTTTGAAGGAGAAGTCAGAGAGATTCATGGAGGTGAATATCGCTTTGTCTTCGTTGAGGTAGCACGTTGCGTGAAGATCTTCCTGGGAATAGAGTTTCGCTTCTTTCAGTCCTCGCAAGAAATTCCTGGTTTCTCCATCGATGTCGTCTTCCTTCCCGAGGACGAAAGTGAACGGTATTTTTCTGCTCTTGTCCTTTACCATATCCTGGATATTTTTTTGAAGGACCAGGTACGGGGAGACCAGGATGACCTGATCCTGTGAACTATCAATAAGATTGGTGAGTTCAGGAAGGATCATTGTCCCACGGAGAAATGTTGCCATACCACACACCAGCGAGTTAATGCCGTATAATAATGGACAGCAGATCCCCTTCTTTTAGGTGGTGATTCAATCCCACCCGCTGCCCCTTGTGCTTCACCGATGACCCCCAGACCCGGGCATAGCGGAACCGGTCGACGAAATCGCGGTGCAGCCGGTTGCAGACATCCTCCACCGTGGCGTTCTGGAACACGATCAGCGGTTCTTCCAGGTCTGCCGGACCGCGCTGCGGTTTGAGGTAAATCCGCATAAAGTTCAGGTGGTCGAAGATGGTATCCTTGAGCTTCTCGATGTGGTACCCCGTCTGGGCAGAGATGAGTAGCGGTGGCGACCCGAACTGCTCGGTTAGGTTCTTGTCGATCTCCCGCATCGTCGGCTTATTGATGAGATCGATCTTGTTGACCGCCACAAAGGCCGGGACGTAGATGCGACTCCCCAGCATGGCGTCGATAATATCATCCTGGGTTGCCCCCCCGCGGATGAGGATATCGGCATTCACGATCCGCTGCTCCGCCAGGATCTCGCGGATCTCCTCGTCATCCAGCTCCAGTTCTCCTACTGAATTGATCCGTAACCCCCCGGAGGCGGTCTTCTTGATGGTGATGTCCGGTTTCATCCGGTTGATACGGATACCGGCATGCTGGAGCTCACGGATCAGCACATCCAGATGTTTATCGTTGAAGACATCGAGAAGGATGAGGATCAGGTCCGCACTACGGACAACGCTGATCACCTCTTTCCCCCTGCCCTTTCCCATTGCTGCTCCCGCGATCAGGCCGGGGATATCAAGGACCTGGATCTTTGCTCCCCGGTGCTCAAGTGCCCCGGGGATCACCGTGGTGGTGGTGAAATTATAGGTAGCAACTTCACTTTTTGTACCGGTCAGCGTGTTCAGAAGAGTACTCTTCCCCACCGACGGGAATCCCACGAGGACCACCGAGGCATCCCCGGACTTTTTGAGCGAGAACCCCTCCGCTCCTCCGGCAGACTTCAGGGCACGGGCGACGGCCTCATCGCGGAGTCGTGCGATCTTCGCTTTGAGCCGCCCGATGTGCTTGGAGGTGGCCTTATTGTACGGCGTGGAACGAAGCTCCTCCTCCAGCACCCGTATCTCGTCCTCGATCCCGCTCATTCAGACGGCGATGGTACTGGTAAAAAGACCTCCCGCACCATCGCGTCGCACCTCCTATATGAATCGAAGTGGTATCTTATAACGGTTGAGGAGCGACCGGAGGAGCATCTTCGGAGGGTGGTAAAGGACGAATGAGGAGCGGTCCTTCGTCTCCAGTCCTGGTTTTTATCAGTGTCGCTATCTCCCGCAGGGGTAACGGCCTGTACCCCGTGACCTCGACACTCACGTTCACCGTCTTCCGTTCAAAGTTGATGAACGGGTAGGTCAGGAGGTCATTGTTGTGGTGGTGCCCGTGGATCACCCACCCATCGAACGCACCCACCCAGGGATCCGGGTCATGCACCAGGAGAAAACGCATCCCATCCTGGGTGATGGTTGTCTTCTCGATCGTTTCCGGTAACGCATCATCGTGGTTACCCCGTATCACCGTGATCTTTCCGTGGAGCTCCGTAAGATAATCAATAGGGGACCCTGACGTCAGGCCATAGCACAGGTCACCGAGAAAATAGACCCGATCCATCGTTCCCACGACGGCATTCCAGTTCCTGATCAGGGTCTCATCCATCTCCTCTGCCCGTAATGGGTGGAACGGCCGGGCACAGTACCGGATGATATTGGCATGCCCGAAGTGGGTATCGGCAGAGAGATAGATTTCTGATATTCTTTTCTGCTTGGGAGCCAGCGGGTCGAACCCCCGCTCCCGACGATAAGCCTTCAGTGATTCCTGCCACACCGCGGGAAGCAGCGTCTGGTTCCTCACCAGTACCCTGCCAGTGGCAAGGTCGTATTCTCCCCTGATGACGTTGTACTTCAACAAGGTAACCCGGATACTCTCCAGGGGGAAGTGGAGGGACCGGATCAGGTCCGGACATTCATCCTCAGCCTGCATCCTCTCTCTCATGCTCCCATCATCGATGAGGGTCGTCCAGATCTCCCGGCACCGTTCCTCGCTCACGTTCAGCACCATGGTGCAGTGGTACCAGAAATCCTCATGGGTACGGTTCGCTTCGGGATCGGGAATGACTAACTTTTCTAGAGAGGAGAATAAGGAATTGCGGAATGCCACCAGGTCAGGTCCGGGGAGGATTTTCACCGCGATGACAGCCCCGTGATCACCCCACTTCCGCTCCCA
>JAJRCM010000072.1 GCA_028678965.1 Methanomicrobiales archaeon
GCCGCTATCCGTGCTCTTGCCAGGGCAGGTATGCGGATTGGGAGAATCGAGGATGTAACCCCGGTGCCCCATGACAGCATCCGGGCAAAAGGTGGACGGAGGGGCAGGAGGGTCTGATGGAGATTGTATTCAGCAGCCTTGAGGACAGCAACACACGGTTCATCCTGAATGGAACCACCACCGCGTTTGCCAACTCGTTCCGGAGGGCCATGATCAGTGAGGTCCCCACACTTGCCATTGAGGATGTTCGGATCTACGATAATACGAGCGTCTTCTTTGATGAGATGCTCACCCACCGGTTCGGCCTGATTCCCCTGCGGACAGATCTCACCGCCTATGTCCCAGTAAGCGAATGCTCCTGCGGTGGTGAGGGCTGCTCGCAATGTACCGCCACCTACACGCTGAGCGTGGAGGGGCCGTGCATGGTATATTCCCGAGATCTTATCCCCCAGGACCCTTCATCCGCTCCGGTCAATGAGAATGTTCCCATCATCCAGCTGAACGAGAATCAGAAAGTGGTGCTGGAGGCAAAGGCGGTGCTGAACAAGGGCAGGGAGCATGCGAAGTGGCAACCCACTATCGCCTGCGGGTACAAGAGCTACCCCGTCATCTCCATCGATGAACAGTGCGACGGGTGCGGAATGTGCGTGGATGAGTGTCCCCGCGGGATTCTGGCAATCGATGCAGGGAGAGCAATCGTTGTGAAGGACCGCCTTGAGCAATGCCTTCTCTGCCGGCTCTGTGAACGGGCCTGCCTCTCTGGAGGTATCGGAACCGAGCCCTCGATCCGGGTTGGCACCGATGAGAGCAGGAAGATCTTCGTGGTGGAAGGAAGTGGATCCCTTCCTGTCCAAGAGATTATAGAACGTGCGTTGCGGCACCTGAAAGGAGAGTCAGAGGACCTGCTGAACTGTCTCACAGGGATATCCGGAGGTGAGTGAGCATGCAGAGAATGTACCACAAGACCAACCCACGGCTTGTTAATCTGATCACCAGGCTCAAAGAGGAGGCCCGCGCACAGGAAGGTCATATATGGCGCGATCTCGCTCTGAGACTGGAATCCTCAAGCAGCCACTATGCAGAGGTGAACATCAGCAAGATCAACCGGTATGCCGTTGAAGGTGAGACCATTCTCGTGCCCGGGAAAGTGCTTGGTACGGGGACTCTGGAACAGCCGGTGAAGATTGCAGCCCTGAACTTCAGCAAATCGGCTATGGGGAAGATCCAGCAGGCAAAGGGATCCTGTATGACCATCGAAGAGTTGTTATCCGATAACCCAAGCGGGAGCAGGATCAGGATTCTACGGTGAGAGCATGGTGACAGTGATCAATGCACAGGATCTCATCCTTGGAAGGATGGCTAGCATCGTGGCGAAGCGGGCACTCGAGGGGGAGACCATCGCCATCGTGAATGTGGAGAAAGCAGTGGTCACCGGTACCTGGAAACGGGTGACCACGAACTATAACCAGAAGCGACAGCGGGGCTCGGTTGAAGGTGGACCGTTCTTTCAGCGGCGACCGGACCACATTGCCAAGAGAACGGTCAGGGGGATGCTTCCCTACAAACGGCAGGTAGGTCGTGATGCCCTGAAAAAGGTGAAGGCCTACGTGGGAGTGCCGGTAGAATTCCGTGAGAGCCAGATGGAGACGCTGGAAGAGGCTCATGTCTCCCGTCTCAGTGCTCCGCGGTATGTGACATTAGGGTCCATCAGCTCCTTTCTGGGAGGCACATTCTAGGGTGGTGAAGGGATGGTAAAGATCATCAATACGAGTGGTAAGCGAAAGAAGGCAATCGCGCGGGCAACATTGCGCGACGGAAACGGCATGGTCAGGATAAACTCTGTGCCCCTGGACGTGTATGGTACAGAGCTGATGCGGCTCAAGATATCTGAGCCGCTCCTGCTGGTGCCCCGGGCACTGGACGATATCGATGTCACGGTGAATGTGAACGGTGGCGGGAATATGGGCCAGATGGAGGCAGTGAGGACTGCCCTCGCGAGGGGTATTCTCAAATGGCACAATGACCCACGGATCAAAGATCTCTACCTTGCCTACGACCGGACCCTGCTGGTGAATGATTCCCGGCAGAAAGAGGTCAAGAAACCCCATGGCCGTGGAGCACGTGACAAGTTCCAAAAGTCTTATCGATAGGATACCAGGATAGTAGTAAGGACTGAGTGTATGATACCAGTGCGGTGTTTCACCTGCGGCAAGGTCATTTCCACTGCGTGGGAAGAGTTCAAACACCGGCGGGATGCGGGGGAGGATCCGGGCAGGATCCTCGATGATCTCGGTCTCTCCCGGTATTGCTGCAGGCGTATGCTATTGACGCATAAGGAAATAGTGGAGGACTTAAATCCGTACCAGTGAGAGGGGTCGTGGGGTAGCCTGGACTATCCTATGGCGTTCGGGATGCTGTGACGTGAGTTCGAATCTCACCGACCCCATTTAGAGCGAACATGTTTTGAGGATGTATGATGGAATCGTTTACTCGATATGAACGCGCACGAATCATCGGCGCACGAGCCCTCCAGATCTCAATGGGGGCCCCTCTTTTAATCACCACCGATAAAATCGATCCTCTTGAGATTGCCATCGAAGAGTTCAACCAGTACGTGATTCCCATTACTGTTAAGCGAAAAGTGGGGATGAAATGACGACCATCGAGCAGATCCGGTTGAGGGCGATACTGGACAGCCGGGGGAATCCCACAGTCGAGGCCGAGATCTGGACGACGAGGGGATGGGGTCGGGCGGCAGCACCGAGTGGTGCGAGCACCGGGTCCCATGAGGCAAAGGTCCGGCCGGTTAAGGAGGCAATTGCGGAGGCTGAGCAAACGCTGGTACCTTCGCTTATCGGAGAGGAGACGACGAACCAGGTAGCATTCGACAGTCAGTTGCGGGAAGCGGATGGAACACCTGATTTCAGCAGGATAGGAGCTAACGTGGCTGTTGCACTTTCCATGGCATGTGCGAAGGCCGCGGCTTCCGGACTTGGGTTGGATCTCTACAGGTACCTCGGTGGGGCTTTCACGGGCAATACCCCCCTTCCTTTGGGAAATGTGGTGGGAGGAGGAGCACATGCGGCAAATGCGACCGAGATACAGGAGTTTCTCGTTGTCCCCACTGGTGCTGCCGATGCCGGGGAGGCCGTCTTTGCCAACGCTGCGGTGCACCGGAAGGTCCATGAGCTTCTCGTTGAAAAGGGCATTGCCAGCGGTAAAGGGGATGAAGGAGCATGGGCTCCCCAGATCAGTGACGAGGCAGCATTCGATCTGGTCAGTGAGGCAGTGGCTGCCGTCTCTGACAGCCTGATGGTGAACATCAATGTGGGAATTGACGTGGCTGCAAGCCAGCTGTGGGATGGAAAAACCTATACCTACCGGGAGAAGGTACGGAGCACGGAGGATCAGATCAGCTATCTCGCTGAGCTCGTCGACCGCTACAGCCTGGTCTATGTGGAAGATCCCCTCCATGAAGAGGATTTCGAGGGGTTTGCCGAGCTCACCCGCCAGGTAGGCGATCGGTGCCTTGTCTGCGGTGATGATCTGTTCGTCACCAATGTTGAGCGGGTGATACGGGGCATCGAAACAAGCGCAGCAAATTGTGTGCTAATCAAGCCCAACCAAGTAGGGACCCTTACCGAGACCTACGAAGCAGTTCGGGTGGCACATACCCATGGGATGGATACGGTGATGAGCCACCGTTCGGGGGAGACAACTGACGATACCATATCCCACCTCGCCACAGCATTTGGGTGTATCTTCTTAAAGACCGGCATTGTGGGAGGAGAACGGATCGCAAAACTGAATGAATTGATACGAATCGAAGAGGCAATGCAATGACAGCTAACGAGATGGAGATTGTGCTCAAGGAGCCACTCATAATGGTGGAGGAATACCTCGCCGCAGGGGTTCACATTGGGACCCAGCAAAAAAGCAAGGACATGAAAGAGTTCATCTACCGGGTGCGGGGGGATGGGCTCTATATCCTGGATATCCGTGCCACGGATGAACGGATAAAAACAGTGGCCAAATTTTTATCGAGGTTCGACCCAACAGGAATTCTGGTAGTCACCTCACGCCAGTACGGGCAGCACCCGGCGCGACGGTTCGCCGAAGCGATTGGTGGAATGTCCATGATCGGGAGGTTTATTCCGGGTACCCTCACTAATCCCAACCTTGAGGGGTATATTGAACCGGGGATACTCATCGTCACCGATCCCATCGGTGATGCACAGGCAGTCACTGAGGCAGTACAGTGCGGTATCCCTATCATTGCGCTCTGTGATACCAACAACATGACAAGTAACATCGATCTGGTCATCCCCACCAACAACAAAGGACGCAAGGCGCTCAGCATGATTTACTACCTGCTTACCAAAGAGATCCTGCGCCTGCGGGGAGTGGTCACCTCTCTCACTGCGGAGGATTTCGAGACTGAGCTGTGACCCAGTTCAAGGGGTGAGGCGGTATGCACACAAGACCGTGCAGTGTGGCAGGGATGTTCTATCCGCAGGACCCTAGCCATCTCGAACAGTTGCTGGAAAAGCTGTACCGGGGCAAGGCAACCGACCTTGATGCACTGGGTATCGTTGCCCCCCATGCAGGATATATCTACTCAGGAGATGTGGCAGCTTATGCCTATACCGCGATTCCGGCCACTTTCTCTGGCACCTTTGTAGTAATCGGCCCCAGTCACCGTGGATACCTCACCTGCACCTCTGCCATTCCCTGGGAGACACCACTGGGAGTTATCGAGGTGGATAGTGAGTTCGTCAGAGCACTGGATATTAAAGTGGATGAGGCATCTCACCGGAATGAGCATTCTATTGAGGTTCAGATGCCATTCATCAGGTACCGGTTTCCCCATGCAAGGGTGGTGCCGCTGATGATGGGGGAGCAGTCACTGGATTCGGCAAAGGCTCTCGCGGAAGATATTCTCCGTGCTATCGCTTCCACGGGACAAGAGGTGAAGATTGTCGCTTCAAGTGACTTTTCTCACTATGTACGGGAGGAAATGGCGCGGCGACAGGATCTTTATGCAATCGAAGCCCTCGCCACCCTCGATGTGACGGGGTTCTATCAGCGTATCGAGGAAAGGGGGGTGAGTGCCTGCGGCTATGGTCCCATTGCCAGCATGTGCCTGGTGGCACAGGGGATGGGTGCCCGCAGAGGATCCCTCCTCCGATACAGCACCAGCGGTGATGTCACGGCGGATTATGATCAGGTGGTAGGGTATGGAGCCATCGCGGTGATATAGCGTGGCCACATGGAGTGCCCCCGGCAAGGTATTCCTCTTCGGTGAACATGCAGTAGTCTATGGAAAACATGGTGTTGCCATGGCTATCCGTCCCCGGGTGTATGTCACCGTTCGGAAAGCACGGCGGATGTCTGAGGTGAAATCGCCCTACCTGGAGGAATGCTTCCGGCAGATGGGGGTGCAGGGTTCTCTCTACATCCGTTCCCAGCTCCCCAGTTCATCGGGACTCGGTTCATCCGCCGCGGTCACGGTGGCGACACTTTCAGCCATCAACGATGAGTTCGGGTTATCGCATTCCAGGGAAGAGATCTCAACCATCGCTTACGAGATAGAGAAGAAGGTGCAGCGCGGGCGGGCGAGCCCAACCGATACCTATGTTTCCAGCTTTGGCGGACTGATTCTCATGGGAGCTTCCTCAAAGCGTCGCCTCCCGCCCCCCGGTCTGCCCCTGGTCATCGGGAACACCGGTATCTCACATAATACCGCACGGATGGTGGAGATGGTGGCCGATTTCAAGAGAACACATCCGGAGATTGTGGTGCCACTCCTGGACGCCATCGAAGGAACCACGAAGAGGGCACTCCACTCCCTGAACAATCCCCGGGAGCTGGGATGGCTGATGAACGTGAACCACTCCCTCTTGGAGGCGCTGGGGGTAGGCCACCCCGTGCTCGCCAGACTAGTGCTCGCCGCACGGGCGGCAGGAGCATTCGGGGCGAAACTGACCGGAGCCGGCGGGGGTGGGTGCATGGTCGCACTCTGCCCCAGTAGACTTCGTAGCAGGGTGGCGGGAGCGATTAAGGCCTGTGATGCCTCCCCCCTGATCACCACCATAGACACTGAGGGCACACGAAAGGAGAAGGATGTCTGAGGCAACTATCCTGAAGATAGGTGGCAGCGTTATCACTGACAAAACCAAGGACTGCACCATCGACCATGGACAGCTCACGTGGATTGCGGGAGCACTGGCACGACACCAGGGAGCCCCGCTGCTGGTTATCCATGGAGCCGGATCCTGCGGTCATCCGGAGGCACGACGGTATGGTCTTGAGCGCGGTCTTGTGCCTGGCGAACCTTGTGGTATCTACGAGACCCACCGGAGCGTTGCCCGTCTGAACGAGGCAGTAGTGGGGGAGCTCCGGGCAGCCGGTATAGAGGCTATTGGGATTTCCCCGCTGGCAATCAGCTGTACAGAGGCCGGCAGACTGAAATCCTTGGAATACAGACCTCTCCAACTGATGATGACTGCCGGTCTTGTCCCGGTGCTCCATGGGGATGTGGTGATGGACCTGGAACGGGGGGCTGCGATTCTCTCCGGTGACCAGCTCCTTGTCCATCTCGCTTCCCTTCTACACATCCGGCGGGTGGGGCTTGCCACCGATGTGCCTGGCGTCCTGCACCAGGGTTCCGTTATCCCTATCCTGCGGTCGTCGATGGTATCGGGGCTCGCTATTACCGGTTCCCGCAACACCGATGTGACCGGTGGGATGGAGGGAAAGATACAGGAACTCATCAGGCTTGCATCCCATGGTATAGAGTCGCATATTTTCCATGTTTCGCGACTCGAAGATTTCATGAAGGGGAGAGCTCACGGGGGAACTACCATCCAGGGGGATCCTTCATGACCCGTACGTCATCACGGAAATTGGATCACCTGCGGATCTGTGCAACCGGTGATGTGGAGAGGGGACGAACGGGGTTCGATGATGTGCACCTGGTCCATGAAGCACTTCCCGAGTGCACCATGGATGGGATCGATATCTCCACCTCTTTCCTCGGCCACCGGCTTGCATCCCCACTTTTTATCGCGGGAATGACCGGAGGTCACCCGGAAACAGAGGAGATCAACCGAAGGGTTGCCAGTGCCGCTGAGCATTTCGGGATGGGGATGGGGGTCGGTTCTCAGAGGGCAGCATTGGAGAACCGAGAACTGGAGGACAGCTTCACTATCGTGCGGGAGACAGCACCTCATGCATTTCTCTGCGCGAACCTGGGGATTGTCCAGCTGCGGGACCATGGGATCGAATGGGCAGAAAGGGCGGTCGAGATGATCGACGCACAAGCGCTCGTGATCCACCTGAACTTTCTGCAAGAAGCCATACAACCGGAAGGGAACCACAACGCGATAGGGTGTCTGGATGCACTCCAGGGGCTCTGCCGCGAATACAGGGTTCCGGTTATTGTGAAGGAGACCGGTGCCGGTATATCGGGCCCGACTGCCCGGAAAATTCTCGGGGCGGGGGCAAAGGCAATCGATATCGGGGGGAGCGGAGGTACTTCATGGGCGGCAGTGGAAGTGCTCCGCGCCCCGAAGGCTGCATCAGCGCGAACTGGCCATCATTTCCTGGAGTGGGGTATTCCCACCGTGGTGAGCCTGATCGAGGTCGCAGAAACGGGTGCACCGGTGATTGCCACCGGTGGGGTAAGGACGGGCATCGATATCGCCAAGAGCCTGGCACTGGGTGCCACCCTTGCCGGCATGGCACTCCCCCTCTTCCGGGCAGGAATGAAGGATACCGAAACTCTCTTTAATACTATCGAAGGACTGCACCAGCAACTGAGAGTGGCCATGTTTCTGACGGGCTCACGGGTCGTGCAGGAGCTGCGGCGATCCCGACCCCGTCTCACCGGACCAACACGACAGATGCTGGAGAGCATACGGGAGGAATCCAATGGATATTGAGATTGTAGCAGTGGGCGGATATGAGGAAGTTGGAAGGAATATGACCGCCGTCCGCTGCGGGAAGGAAATTGTCATTTTTGACATGGGATTGAGGCTGGATCAGGTGATGATCCACGAGGATGCAGAAATCGAGAACATGCACTCCCTGGACCTGATCCAGATGAAAGCGATCCCCGACGATACTATGATGAATACCGTTGAGGGGACGGTCAGGGCAATTGTCTGCACCCACGGGCACCTGGATCATATTGGGGCTATCCCCAAGCTGGCCCACCGGTACAATGCACCGATTATTGCCACCCCCTATACTATCGAGCTGATCAAGCAGCAGATCGCGGGTGAGCAAAAATTCGGCGTGAACAATAAACTCTTCGCCTTGCGATCGAGTCAGCGATACACCATCTCGCAGAGCCTTATCCTGGAATTTGTGAGGGTTCAGCACAGCATCATCGATACCGTGGTTGCCGTGCTCCATACACCGCACGGTGCCGTCGTCTACATGAACGACTTCAAGCTGGACCGGACACCGGTCATTGGTGATCCGCCGGACTTCGCACGCTTGCGCCAGATAGGGAAGGAGGGGGTGCTTGCCCTGATAATCGAGAGCACCAATATCGACGTGAAGGGGCGGACCCCCAGTGAGCGGATTGCACGGGATATCGTACGTGATACGATCACCAGCTACGAAGATGACAAGAACGCCATCATCGTCACCACCTTCTCCTCGCATATTGCCAGGATTAAGACCATCGCCGAATGTGCGCATGAGATAGGCCGGAAACCCGTCCTGATCGGGAGATCCATGGAACGGTACAGTGCGACCGCGGAGCAGATGAAACTGGTGGCATTTCCCAGTTCCCTCTCCATGGTGGGAAACCGGAAGAGCATCGATCGCACCATGCGGCGGATGATGAAAGCGGGGAAACAGCACTTCCTCCCCATCGTGACCGGGCACCAGGGAGAGCCGGGGTCGATCATGACCCGCATCACCCAGGAGGATACTCCCTACCGTGTTGAGCGGGGGGACAAGATCCTGTTCAGCGCCAAGGTGATCCCGAACCCTATGAACTACGGGCAGCGGTACCTGGTGGAGACACGGCTGAAGATGAAAGGAGCCCGTATTTTCGATGATCTCCATGTCAGCGGGCATGCCTACCGTGAAGATCACTATGAGGTGATCCATCTCCTCAATCCGGAGCATATCATCCCCTCCCACGGTGGAATCAACTTCACCGGAGCATATACTTCGTTTGCCGGTGAGCTGGGCTATACGCTCCACACTGACCTCCACCTGCTGCGGAATGGACAGCGGGTTAGTGTGATGAAGTGAACAGGGTGTCCCGATGAAGTTGAACGATTACCTGGAGAATGTCGCACGGGATGTCGATCTGCTGATCCGGCGGCACTTTGCCGATACTCCTGATCAGCTGAGCAGGGCGAGTGCCCACCTCCTCCTTGCCGGGGGCAAACGGCTGCGTCCCTCGGTTCTCCTTCTTTCCGCTGACGCGATTCGGAAGGGGAGCTCATTCGATCTGCTGCCTGCCGCACTCTCCGTGGAACTGACCCATACCTTCACCCTCATTCATGATGATATTATGGACGAGGACACTGAACGCCGTGGGGTGCCGACCGTCCATACCGCATGGGATGAGCCCACCGCCATCCTTGCGGGCGATGTGCTCTATGCCCGGGCCTTTGAATTCCTGAGTATCGCACCAGCTCCTGACCAGGCACGGATCCGGGCCGTATCGCTTTTGGCTCGGACCTGCGCCCAGATCTGCGAGGGGCAGCACATGGATATGTCATTCGAGAAGCGGGACGATGTTACGGAGCCGGAGTATATGGAGATGGTGCAGAAAAAGACCGGCTCCCTCTTTGCTGCCTCCGCGGCCATTGGTGCCATCCTTGCCGGGGGGAAACCCACCCAGGTGGACGCCCTCTACCAGTTCGGACTCCTCTGCGGCATCGCCTTCCAGATACAGGACGACATTATCGATATCACCTCCGTAGCAGAACGGACCGGTAAAGATCGTGGTTCAGATATCAGGGAAGAGAAACAAACCCTGATCGCCATCAAGGCACGGGAGAAAGTGCTCGATCTCACTCCCTACCAGCGAGCCCTCTCGGATACGGAGGCGGATGAGCTCGTGGCCCTCCTCACCCGGTCAGGAGTGCTGGATGAAGTCCGGGAGATTGCCTCCCGGATGGTGGCGAGCGGTAGCAAAACCCTGGGAATTCTCCCCCCCTCTCCCGAGCGTGACCTCCTCCTGGAGATGGGGCAGTTTTTCATCAAGAGGGGGCACTGATACGAGCCACGAACTCCACGATATTCTCTACCAGTATGCACTCCAGAATGCGGTGAAGTACGGTGATCTCCCCCATAAAGGAACGGTGATCGCCAAAGTTATAGGGATTCATCCCGAGCTCCGGCCCAGGGCACGAGAGATTGCTGACCTAGTCGGCCCCATCCTTGCCGAGGTCGCCTCCCTCTCTGCTGAGGAGCGGGTTTCCCGCCTCCAGGAGCGGTATCCTGAACTGGTGGAAGAGCTCCATACCACCCGCGAGCATACACGGGATCTTCCCCCACTTCCCTCAGCGGAGCGTGGGGTGGTCATGCGGTTCGCCCCCAATCCCAGTGGCCCCCTCCACATCGGTCACGCCCGGGCAGCAGTGCTGAATGATGCCTACGTCCGGCGGTATGGGGGAAGATATATCCTACGTATTGAGGATACTGACCCAAAACGAGTCGATCCAGAGGCATATACCACCGTGCGCGAAGACCTGGAGTGGCTCGGTCTGGACATTCACGAGGTAGTATTCCAGAGCGATCGTCTTGATATCTACTACCGTGCTGGTGAGGACCTGATTAACCGGGGAGGTGCCTATGTCTGCACCTGTGAATCGGAACGGTTCCGTGAGCTGAAGCTTGCCCGAAAGGCCTGCCCCTGCCGCCCCCTCTCTATCGAAGATAACTTAGAACGGTGGCATGGTATGCTGGAGGGAAGCTACGTAGAGGGGGAGGTCTCAGTCAGGGTGAAGACGGATCTCGATGACCCGGATCCGGCGATCCGCGATTTCCCCGCCTTCAGGATTGTTGCCTCCCCACCCCACCCCCGTGTCGATGCTGCGGTCTTCCCCCTGATGAACTTCTCAGTCGCGGTGGATGACCACCTGCTGGGAGTCACCCACGTGATCAGGGGGAAGGATCACATCGCGAACACCGAGCGTCAGAAGTACATTTTCGAGTACTTCGGCTGGCCGATGCCCGTTTACCGGCATTACGGCCGGATGTCTATTGAGGGCGTTGTCCTTTCCACGTCCCAGATGCGGGCAGGCATCCGCGAAGGGACATACACTGGGTGGGATGATATCAGGCTTGGCACCCTCCGGGCTATCGCACGGCGAGGTATTAAACCGGAAGCAGTGAAAAAGGCGATGCTCGATATCGGGATAGGGGAGACCGATATCAGCTTTTCATGGGATAACCTCTACGCACGAAACCGGGATCTTGTCGACCGTATCGCGAACCGCTACTTCTTTGTCTCTGATCCGGTCCGGCTGGTGGTGAAAGGGGCAGCTTCGAAGGTCTCCCACCCCCTCCTCCATCCTTCTAACCCGGGACGGGGCACCCGGACCCTCCACTTTGAACAGACAGTCGATGTCCCACGGGTGGAGCTCACCGGTACCTCATTCCTGCGGTTGAAGGATCTCTTCAACATCCGCATTGCCGGCCCTAATGAAGCAGAGCATGCCGGCGATTCCCTTAACGAAGCAAGGGCGCAGCGGGCCCCTATCATCCAGTGGCTGCCGGCTGGTGAGCAGCTACCCTGCATCCTGCACACCCAGGAAGGGGACCTCCTCGGAGTATGTGAACCCGCGGTGGCAGGGGAGCTGGAGAACGTGGTGCAGTTCGAGCGGGTAGGGTTTGCCCGTATCGATCGCAGCTCTGATGGCCGGATCGAGGCTTATTTCGCCCACCGGTAACCATTTTTTCTCCACCCCCAATATCTGCTGCCATTTCAGTCATCTTATTTTAAAAATTGAACTCGTTGGAGTATTCGTATTCTCGAACGACACCCCGCAGTCTCTTTGCCCTGGACCAGTGGAGATCCCGTACTTCAATCAAGCGCAATCACGCGGATGGTTACACTCACATCACGGGTAGTCACCGCACCACCGGGTATCACATCCGCATTCTCTATCACAATCCGATAATTGGCTGACCTGGGGGCTTTAAACTCCACCTTCTCACGGGTACTACCTGTCCGGAGGACTATATACTCGTCCCACAGCTTACCACTCCGCGAAGAAAACGCTACTGAAAACATGTTATAATTTGATGCATCGAGAATCACGAGATCTACCGGTGCACCATCAGTGACCAGTTCCACTGAGACACGACGTCCCGCAGCAATAGGGAGCTCCCAATTCTTCTGCTCATCCTTCAGTATCACTCTGTTTCCTTCCAGTACCACCCGCTGCGGAGGGGTGGTAACCGGCGGGGTCGGTGTCAGGGAGATGGGGCTGATTGTCGTTACCGGAGTCTTTGGTGGGGTCTGCTCTTCGGACAAGCATCCGGTGATGATGACCAAACCCATCATTATCAGCACCATACACCATCGCAGCATCATGCACTCCGGTCTTTTTGCCGCAATAAATAGATTGTTCCACGCTGCTACTACCTCTCTGAACGTTCCGGGGTGATGCCGGACCCGGCCCACTCCCCAGGAACTGCATGATGGTCACGCTTCCGGTCAATCTCCTTCATCAGTTCGATGAGCACCGAGAAGAGCGCCGCTTCCAGGGGATCCTCAAAGACGGTGAACCGGTCGCGGGCGTGCGCCGCGATCATCGCCGCGAGCCGCTCCGCGTAGACCTGATCCTCCATCCGCATCGCCCGCTTCACCCGCTGCCAGCGCAGAGCGGTATTCTTCATGCCCACTCCCATCGATTCGTACATCGCTGCCGCCTCCACCACCACCTTCCCCGCACGGCCATATAAGCAGGCGCCACGCGGGGTGCGAAAGTGATGCCGGCTATGGGCCACGATGAACCACAAAGATTGAGAAGGGAGAGAACATAGAGGATAGGCAATACGGCAGGCTGGAGAAACCTTTGAATATCGAGCTGTGGGACGTCGCTTTGCTGCTCCTTGCAGCAAAGATCGGGGGGACGCTCCTCACCAAACTCCGTCAACCCGCTCTCATCGGGGAATTACTGGCCGGGACCCTGGTCGGATCGATTCTCGTAGGATTCGGTGATTCCTCGACCATCCAGGTCGTCGCCCAGCTGGGAATCATCTTCCTGATCCTGCTCACCATGCTCTCCATCGACCTGCGTGAGATCGAACAGGAGATCGATCGTCTGGTACTCGTCCAGGTCGCCTCTGCCGCGATCATCTTTATCCTGCTTCTCGGGATATTCAGCCTCCTTAATCTAGGGTTTGATCTCGTTCTGGTGGCCGGTGCCGCTATCTTCGGATCGAGCACCGCCATCTCCGCGAAGACCCTCCTCTCCATGAATGAGCTCTCGTCTCGTGAGGGGCAGGCGATTATCGGGTTGCAGATTGTGAACGGTATCATCGAACTTCTCCTCATCTCCGCAGCGACCAATATCATCCAGTACCAGCGGTTTGACATAGAGCCGATCCTGAGCCTAACCCTGATGATTATCGGGACTTATGTCGTTATGAGCGGAATCGGATCCAAGTTCATCACCTGGCTCGTGAACTCCGTCCAGGTACTCAAGATGGAGGAGGTGCTTCTGGCCCTCACGCTCCTGCTTGCCTTCTCCACCGCAGCGATTACCGAGAGCGTGGGAATGACTAGCTTCTTTGGGGTGATGCTTATCGGGGTGCTCCTTTCCCGCACCGAGCAGTCCCGCCGGATCTCAAAAACTATTGAGCAGCTGGGGGAGAGCTTCTTTATCCCGGTCTTCTTCGCATCCCTCGGCCTCTCCGTCCACCTCCTGGCGGTGCTCGATAACCTCTCCCTGCTCCTCCTGCTCACCGCGGTCCTCACCATGGTGCGATTCGCCGCGTACCTGATCCCACTCGGGTTCTGCAACTATTCCCTCGCTGAATCCCTAAAGATCAGTGCCGGCCTTCTCCCCATGTCCGAGTACGGGCTCCTGATGCTGGGAATCGGGATCACCTACAACGTGCTGGACAGCACTATCTACTCTATCCTCATTGTCATCTTCCTGGTGATGAATATCCTCGCCCCCATCCTGATTGGGCTGGTCTTTGGGTCCGGCCCCTCACGTAAAACAGCACGCCGTCAGCGGTGGGACCGGTACAGTATCTGAACCTTCACAGGGTGATGATGCACTCTTCAGCTATCCCGTAGATCTCGCGGACCCTCATCGCAGTATCTCTGGAGAGCTTAGCCTCCATCTGTGCCGCCAGAGATTCCACATCCTCAGGGGGCATGCACCCCAGACTCTCCGAGCCATCGATGATCCGCTCGGCGAGGTACGCAAGATCCTCATCACTGAGCCGGCCAATGCGTTCCGCGAAATCCTTCTCGTCCTGCACTACATGATTTGAGATAGGTGGGAGTATGGAGTGAAATTCATGCCCCGATCCCTCGCACACCAGATCGCTCAGCTCAGGAGCGAGTTTTTTCAGAATCCCGATATCCCGCTCATTCAGTGTTCGCGGCATCCCTCTCACAGAACGTGTGCGCTCCCTTCCTATCAATACTGTACTCTGGGATGGTGAAAGGACCGCCTGATTCTCACCGGTTTAAGACGTGCCATCTCCAACAGCGAGGGTACTCATGTGCGGTTTGGAGATTATTCATGACCCGCTTCTCATTCATCACCCAAATACCCGATGAACCGGGTGCGCTCCATCGTGCGGTGGAAATTATGACCCGGTACGGGGGAAATATCAACCGGATCCATTACGACCGCCGTATTGACCCGCCAACGGTATTTTTCGAGGTGACCTCGATTGACGAGAACTACCAGCAGTTGCGTGCCGAGCTGGAGCGTATCGGCTACCTGCAAACCTCCCTCAAACCAGGAGGATTCTTGAGGTTCGCGATCTTTCTTCCTCACCAATCGGGGCTCTCTTTGAATTTCTACAGCATACCACCTCAGCACGGGCGAACATCGCCTTCATGGACTTCGATGATACCGGAAGACATCCGGATCGCCTGGTGGTGAGTCTCTCAGTCGAGGACAGTTCGCGGGTCGATGACCTCCTGAATGCCTTGATGTCATGCTACCGCATGGAGATTATGGAATATGATACCACCGGAAACCGACTCGATGATACCGTCTTTTACGTGTGGTTTGCCCAGAAACTGCGCGAGCTCCTAGGAGAGACCGGGGATGATTACCCCCTGCACCTCCTGCAGGACATCAACCACATCGTTCAGGAACTGATGAACCTGGGCAAGGATCCGAAAGAAGTCTTTCAGAGTGTTCTTGCCACTGGAAGGACGCTTCAGCAGACGATCGGGGATAGGTTTTATGCAGATGTTCAGCAGTTCAGGATTGCACAGGATACAGTCCTCCACTGTTTTCAACGTCCCGGTGGCGGTAATGTGTTTCTTATCTTCACGCCAGGTGAGGCGGTGATGGTGGACACCGGGTACGGCATTTATCACCAGGACATCAGCAGAATGTTATCGTACTACGGATTCTCCGATACCTCTCTCCTCCACCGTATCATCATTACCCATGGGGACGCGGATCACGCTGGCGGAGCAGGTTACTTGATGCCTGTGCATTCATGCAACCTACCACCCTGGAGGTGATCACCCGTGCGAACCGTGCCTATGGATCCATCGCTGAGACATCAGTCCTTGAAGCGGTCTATACCACCCTGATCAATACCTTTTCTGCATTCACCATGCCCCGCTCAGTTGAACTTTTTCCGGCACAGGGGACCGACCACCACGGTATGTTCCCCGTTATCGGGCATATCTCAGTAGGAGATATTGAATTCGAGGTTCTCAGTAGTCTGGGGGGGCACCTGGCAGGGCAGATCTATCTCCTTTCCACCTCCCATGGGCTGCTTTTTTCCAGCGATACGGTGATTAATTTTGAGAGCCTTTCCAGTGAACGCCGGGAATACAGCACCCTCGCAGTGAACCTCGTCAATTCGGTGAATGTGGCCAGCGATATCGCCCAGCGGGAGGGGAAAGCCCTTCTCGAGATAGCAAAGGAGATTGATACGACACTCGCACCTCTGGGAAAGCGGTGCCTCATCTGTGGAGGTCATGGGGCTGTCTCCACGCTGGATCAAGGCAGACTGGTCATTTTCGGTATAACCACGCAGTACACCCACTGGAACCGACATGTACCCCCTTCCTGCGATACAACCAATACCTGAGGCTGTGAAGGGTATCTGAATGACCACTCAGGACGATCCGGGGAATCCTCCTGGAGACCACCTTTCATGCTACCGTGAAGGAACTCACTATGCTGCCCTGAACCGGCACGAGGAGTCGATCGAGGCATATGACCGGGCGATTGCCCTCAGAAGCACATATCTTCCCGCCCTCGTGGCCAAGGCAGTGAGCCTTGACCGGCTGGGGAGGTTCGCGGACTCAATTGCTACCTGTGATGTCGCGCTGGGTAATAATCCCCACTATCCCGACCTTCTCTACGCCCGTGCCAATGCCCTCTACCACTTGGGAAGGCACGAGGAGGCCATCACCTGGTTCCAGAAGGCAGTAGAGGCCGATCCCACCCTCTCCGACGCGTGGTATAACCTGGGGAATGCTCATTTTGCGCTGCGTCAGTTTGATGATGCCATTACCTGCTATGACCGAACTATCAGGCTCAACTCCGATGCAGCAAAGGCGTACTACAACCAGGGGGTATCGTTGGAAGAGATGAACCGGTGTCTCGAAGCGCTGGCATGCTATGACCGGTACCTGGAGATAAATCCCGGGGATGCCGCCATCGGGAATAACAAAGGGGTCTGCCTGGCACATCTTGGACGCTATGATGAAGCGCTCCGGTGTTTTGATCTCGTCCTTGAGGTGAATCCACGAAACCTCTATGCTATGAACAACAAGGGATTGGTGCTCAGAAAGATGGGGCGGATTGAGGAGGCCCATCAACTCTTTGAGGAGGTGCGGCAGTTAACCAAGAGGGGTTGGGGGCAGGATGGAGAGGTATTCCTGGGCAACAGGAATATTGGGTTGCAGCACCCCTGAGTGGCAGAAGATAAGCGGTGCGCTCCGTGTCCTGAGACTCAAATCCTCTCCCCTGTATAAAAAGGGTCCCGAGCGTCATTACTCCCTGAATCGCTCCTGGAGAGGGGAAGTATGGCGCCTGCTCACAACAATTCTCTCTTCTGCTGTGAGAAGTTTTCCCTACATCTCCGAAAGTATTCGCAATCGTGACGCCGGCCGTATTGTCTGTAATCGTTCTTTTTGCTGCTACCATGTCCAATTGCTGCTCTTAGTATTTCCTGTCGCGGAATGTTCAAATATGACAGACAGTGTCTCAGGAAATTCTCCTGCCTACCGCGTGATCCTTTCCGCCGACGAATCCAGCATGAACTGATCGTATTGTATATCAGGTTAATTTCGATAAAATTCGCAGTTAAAGCAACGTTCATATCAATTCCATTCCCCATCATGTAAGACGGGGAGAACTACCATGACCAGACGGATGCCAATCATCATTCTCACCCTGTGCGTGCTCGCAGGATGTGTCCTTATAACAGGCTGCCTCCAGCAGCCTACGACTCCTGACCAGGACACCTACGGATGCCGTAGCAGTGCGAACCAGACGTGGTGTCCCATCGAGAACCGGTGTGTGATCCATGGGGTGGATCCCTGTCCTGTATCCCCGGTCACCAGTTTCAAGGATTGTGAGGCTGCCGGTTACCCGGTGATGGAGAGCTACCCGCGACAGTGCCGGGGACCAGGCGGGCAGATCTTTGTGGAGGATATCCTGGAGCAGCGCTGCAACAGTGAGGGCGGGCACTGGAACGAGTGCTCCAACCGGTGCCGGCTCGACAATGCGAACCGGTCCGATATCGTATGCCCTGCAGTCTGCGATGCCCTCTGCGAATGTGGTGGGATTACTGGCTTCCGCTGTCCGGCGGGCTCTACCTGCCGGAGCCCCGCGGGAATTACGGATGCCCTGGGATACTGTGTGTAAGGAGAGAGCCTGACCAGAGAACAGGCAATCGCCCTTGTTCGGAACAGCTCGTGTATGGGGGAGGGAAACCTTACCGGGAAGGGAGAGTATAACGCGTACACCAGGACTTAGTGGCTGGAGTTTACTCCCTCGACACCGAATTCCCTGTGCAACCCGGCCTGTATTGTCGACGAGGGGCGACCGGCACTGCAGATATCAACTGGCGATGCATGTGTCTTATTCCCGATAAGAGACTCGGTGTGCTGATTCGGGATAACAGATAACCCACTAAGGGAATAGTACTAGGACGGGTGGAGATCCCTCCCCCTTTTTTCTTCACTTTTCCACCAATAGAGAGTGAGTGGGATTTCTCCGATAACCAGATACTATCCTATGGAAGAGCCATCTCCATCGCGACCTGCAGAAAAGGAAGAGAGCAATGCCCTAGATGGATGTGTTACCGTAAGAGAAAGAGCACTTTATTCTATCATCAAAATAGCCGCTGGCGGTCTGTCAACTGATTCTTACCCCCAGATTCAGGGAGATCCTGGCACTATGACGGATTAGACGTTTAGGCTATTGCCCCCTTCAGAGGAATCGTGCCATCATCACCATATCATGGTAAGTCCCGCGGAGATTGAATACTTCCTTCTTTACCCCTTCTATCGTAAACCCATTCCTTCGAAAGAGCCGCAGGGCCCGTTCATTCTCATCAACCACCATCACTTCCACCCGCTCCAGCTCCTGCCGCTTCGCTTCCTTAAGGGCGAACCTTACCGCTCGCCCCCCGATGCCCTGTCCCCAGCACTCCTTCACCAGATACAGGAACATGGTACCAGAGTGAGCGAGTTTGGTGTCTGGTCGCTCAGGAAGGATCCCCACACCCCCAATAATCGTTCCTTTCTTTGCGATCGTCCACCAGGAAGCTCTGCCATTCTGAACTGAGGCGAAGAACATCCTCGTGGTGGCCAGAGGTACCGGAGGGATAAGATCAAGATATTCCACGATATCCAGGTCATTCACTAATTTATTCAAACGTGGCAGGTCTTCTTCCTGAACGGATTCAAATTGGATCCCCCCCTCGCTTGTCAGACTCACCCCGTACCTCCGCGAACGTTTGTTTCTCACAATCTCTCTGAGAGAGCGTTCTATTCCCAGCTATACACTCATCAGAAATAAGCCCCACGTACTCCCAGATGGCAGATGGATACCTTTATGATGCATCTCCCTCACATTCACCACCATGAATCGAGCGGAGCAGGCACTGCAGGCATTTCGGGAGGGGGCAAACTGCGCCCAGTCTGTGGTCTCCGCATTTGCAGGGGAATATGGTCTCGACCAGGATACTGCTCTCGCAGTCGCTCGGGGATTTGGGAGCGGGATGGCTACCGGCAGCACCTGCGGTGTGATCTCAGGTGCCACCCTGATCATCGGGCTTGCGACCGGTATCACCGTGGATAATAAAGAAGCGAAACCAAAAGCGTATCGACTGGTTAAAGACTTCACATGGCGATTCAGAGAACGTTACGGCTCCACTATCTGCCGCGATCTGATGGGATGCGATGTGAGTGATCCCTCCCAGGCACAGCACGCCCGTGAGAGAGACCTGTTCAATCGCATCTGTTCCCCGATGATCAGGGACACTGTCATGATCCTGGAGGAGATCCTCCCGCCCCGCAGATAGGGGGAGTTGCGTTCCATGACCCTCCATATCATCCCCATCGGCCCGATTGATCCTGACTTACTCGCAGCACTCCAGGAAGGCCTTCAAATAGTCTACAACCAGACTATCACCCTACGGCCATCCCTCCCTATCCCTGAATCCTCACTGGAAAAGGAACGGCACCAGTACCATGCAGAGAAGGTTATCAGGTCTCTCCTTGCTGCGGCAGATCCCTCGGCAAACAACCGGTCACTGGGGATCATCAACCGTGACCTCTATGTTCCCCGGCTGAACTTCATCTTCGGGATCGCCGCCCGTACCGTTGCCCTCGTCTCAATCGCACGGCTGAGGCAGGGGTTCTATGGTCTTCCCGATGATCGTTCCCTCCTCCTCCGCCGCACGCTCGCGGAAGCGGTGCATGAACTGGGACACACCTTTGGCCTGGGACACTGCACTGACCATACCTGTGCGATGTTCTTTTCCAACTCCATCCGCGACACTGACCAGAAGAAGCCGGAGCTCTGTCCCCGGTGTCGGCGGGTGCTCATGAAGCAGAAAAGAACCCTCTGAATGGAGAAGGAGCGTTCAGCAACAACTCATCCTTCTGTTCCATTTCTCGGTTCGAACGCCAGCGTTCCCTGTCAGGAGGGGGGTATGAATACCGTCCCTTTTGTAACACATTGAATACCGTGATCGGGTCAAACGAGCGGTGGTGAGATGGTAGAAAAAGTATTATGCGCTGTGAATCCGTATGACACGGAATTTTTCTCTCTTCTCATCACCATCCACGTACGCATAGTACTCTGATCCGTATCCCATGATGCCGTCAAAGATCACGACTCCCTCGATGTTCGTGGTCTTGATATAATATTTAGTCCCATTCGCCTGCTTCAACACCACCTTCGCGTTTGGAACCGGGTCATCGCGTCCCCAGGAGAGTACTTTAAAAGTGATGGTGGGATTCATCACTTCAGGGCCCCTCATCCCCGCCAGTTCCTGTTTGATTGGCTGCCCCATGCTCGTTGGACTTGCAATCATGCTCTGCAGGGGATTCCCCTGATAATACATGAAGAGATACACCGCCAAGAGGATGAGGATGACTCCTGCGAAACTAACGACGATGAGCCCCGCGAGGAGTGGAGTGATGAAACCCAAGCTATATGGTTCAAAATAGAAAAGGATGAGTTCAACCAGCCATTCGAACATGGCCATCTGTGCCCCCATGGCGAGAACTGATAGTACCACTATGATCAGGCAGACGCTCCCTGCTGCAAGCAGGAATGAGGCAAAGAGCAGTCCGACCGCGGTCGCGAACTTCGACTGCTCACCCGTGGGCATTTTCTTGCGAAAGATGCGGTTGATCCCCATGACAAAGAGGTTCAGGAGTACAATCCCCACAATGAAAATGATGAAATAATCCTGAAGGCTCAGCTGGCGAGCAAGGGAACTTTCATCTTGGGCAACAACTCCCCCAATCAGACAGCAGAGGACAACAGGTAAGAACCACCGGCCGTTCATAGTATATATACAATTTAATTAATTATTATAAATAAATTGCTTTTATAAAATAATGGTATTAAAAAAATTTAATAGAAATTTTTGATTTTTACTAGAACGATATCACGTTCCGGCAGCGTGCCGGGCGATAAGATTATCCATCTCTATTTTGGTGATTCCTTTCATATCTGCTACCAAGAGGGGGATGATAGGGTGCCATTCGCGTAACCATCGTACAATTCAACTATTGGAGAACCGCACCGAACCGGTTCTCATCTCTCCCAGAATATCATTACAGCCCTGCCATCATGCCCGCAACTTGAACGGGTCATTAACGGTGAAGATCCCACCAGGAAGACGTTATGTGGTAATAACCCTGCACCCATTTTTTTACCTCCTCAACACAGCACCACATCCACCATCGTGACGTGGAGCACTGCCTCCACCATATCTGGTGGTAACAATCGACCAGGATAGGAACAATACGCTGTTCAAGCCGCTGGAAACGAGAAAACAAATACTTCCTGTGAAAAA
>JAJRCM010000073.1 GCA_028678965.1 Methanomicrobiales archaeon
CTCTATCACTTCCCCCACTGCTGGCAGCCCGCTCTGGGCTCGCACAATCATCACCGGATCATCCTTCCCTACATAATGCCCTGCGATGAGACTCAGGCGCTGGGTACTGGTTGACGCAGCCACGAGGCCATCCTTCCTCCAGACATACTTGACGATGTACCGGGACGGTGCACCGATATACGCGAGAAGGCTGTAGATCTCCTCCGGGGTTCTGAATTTCACCCGTCGTTTCTCCTTGACGTCATGCACCTCAAAAATGAATCCTTCATGCATTGAGGGATCAATAACGAGCCCCGGTGTATTGAACGGATCAGCAAAGATCTTGTACAGGAAATAGTTCCATGCCCCGGGCTCGGTTTTATCCGCCATGAACGTCAGGATCGGGTCGCTTTTTCGCTCCTCGAATTCAATCTCAGCGACCCCGGGACCCATACCCTTCACGTTACCGCTGAAGGCATCACGGAGGAGATCCTGACCAGCCCCATAGAGCTTCATCTCTTTCGCCATCTCTGCACAGGCCACGAACGTCTTCCATGCGAGCTCATGGATCTGCGGATCATCTTCACCCCTCCTGTGGGTCATCAGAAGCTGAAGATCATCACCTACATGGGTGACAAAGGAATCAATGAGGAGTTTTCCCTCTGCCTCTTTCAGCATCTTTGCAGCCTTTTCAAGAATCATGGGGTGGGTGTGGGAATGCCCGGGAAGGCTCCCGATATCCGCTTTAATAAGAGAAATCGTGATTTTTGACATGCTGCTACCACTACGTACTCGATGGCGGCACTATAAAAATCTGATGCTCCTGCGAAACGTAAGATATCGACTTCATTCAGGCAGGGAAAAGAGAAATGGGCGGGACCGGGATGCCCCTCAGAGCAACCTGCACCAGGTTTATGAAAAAAGAGCAGTGACTATCCCGGAAGGGATTACGGAGCTGGATGGTCCCCCCCTTGAACTGCTTGCTCTTTTTCGGTTCTGAACCGCACTTCCAGTACACCGTTCTTCAGATGATGAGACATGGATCCGGTATCCACCGGTGGTAGATTCACCGCAGTCTCATAGTCACAACCATCACCCCGTGCCTTGATGCGGAGCGTGGTACCGGTGACCTGGAGATGGAGGTATTCGTCCTCCACCCCGGGTAGTTCGGTCACCACCAGAACTTCACCATCATGAATAGCTACTTCAGTGGGCGGTTCAAGGGTCATATCACCACCAGGGTGGGGGTATGGTATGCCCTCAATCGGCAGCTCTCCCCCCACAATGATGATATGAAAACCGTAAACGGGGGGTATGCCAGACCCTCCCCGCCCTATGGACCGCTCGATTAACTGGCGAACCATCTCCTCGAGTTCGTGGTAATGATCCCGTGTATCCTCATCCATCGATGTTACCTCGCCACCCCATAGGGGAGATTCTCCGGATTCTTACGCTTCTCCAGTGCATCATCGAGTTTTTTTGCCAGTTTCCCTATCTCTTTAAAGTCCTTCGTAGAAGCAAAGACAGCTTTTTTAAGTTCGGCAGCAGGCTTCTTCACGCCATCCTTCTCTTCAATACCGAGGCTTCGGAGTGCCGCCTTCTTGACGAGCGATATCGCATTCTCCAAAATATTCTGCTGTTCTGCTGAGTAGAGCATCTTCCAGGCCAGCCGCTCCGACTCTTCAAGGGTATCTTCATCTAGAGAAGCCTTTATCCGGCCGAGTGCTCCGTCGAAATGCTTCCTGGTGATCTTTACGTACTCCACAGCGTCCCGTATATCTTGTTCATTTTTACCCGCCATTGTCGTGATAAATTCTCTCATGGCAGCAAGTTTTGCCTCCCTGACCAGAGCCTCGATGTCTGCTCCAACAAAATCCTCCGTTTTTTTCACCAGGTCATGGAGATCGATATCGGCAGCGAGGATCTGGTTCCCTTCCTCCCCTGCTTCAGCAAGGTATACCTCGAATATTTTCTTTCTTCCCTCCTCATCCGGGGGAGGAACATAGATCACCCGGTCGAGCCGGCCGGGGCGGAGAAGGGCAGTGTCCAGCATGTCCGGCCGGTTTGTCGCTGCCAGCACCACCACATTCTTCAGTTCCTCAAGTCCATCCAGCTCGGTAAGTATCTGGCTTACCACACTTTCCGTGACGTGAGACGACCCGATATAGGATCCACGTTTGGGTACAAGAGAATCAATCTCATCAAAGAAGATAATGGACGGAGCGGCCTGCCGAGCCTTTCGGAACATCTCTCGGACACCTTTTTCCGACTCTCCAACCCACTTGGAGAGGAGTTCCGGTCCTTTGATGGAGATAAAGTTGCATTCGCTCTCATTCGCTACTGCTTTGGCGAGCAGGGTCTTCCCCGTCCCGGGAGGACCGAAGAGAAGAATCCCTTTGGGTGGCCTTGTTTTCAGCTTCTCAAAGACCGCGGGATATTGAAGAGGCCACTCCACTGCCTCCCGGAGAGCCGTTTTCACTTCCTCGAGCCCGCCGACGTTTTTCCAGGTTACATCGGGGATCTCAACGAGCACCTCCCTCATGGCGCTGGGCTCAACGTGTTTTCTCGCTTCTTCGAAATCCTCTCTGGTGACCTTGAGATCCTCCAGGATCTCGGCAGGGATATCCTTATCCAGCTGGATCCGGGGGAGAATCTTCCGAAGGGCATGCATTGCTGCCTCCTTCACCAGCAGGGCAATATCTGCGCCCACAAATCCGTGGGTGGAGTCGGCAAATGATTCCAGCTTCACATCCTCAGCCCGTGGAACACCCCTGGTATGGATCTGAAATATCTCAAGACGACCCTTCCGATCAGGGATTCCTATCTCTATCTCACGGTCAAACCGACCCCCGCGGCGCAGTGCTGGATCAATCGAGTCGGGCATATTGGTGGCAGCGATCACCACCACTCTTCCCCGACTTTTTAACCCATCCATAAGGGCAAGGAGTTGGGCAACCACCCGTCGCTCTACCTCTCCCGTAACTTCTGCACGCTTGGGAGCGATAGAATCGATCTCATCGATGAAGATAATGGAGGGGGCATTCTGCTCCGCCTCCTCAAAGACCTCACGGAGCTGCTTCTCGCTCTCTCCATAGTATTTGCTCATGATCTCGGGGCCGGAGAGCGTGACGAAGTGAGCGTCCACTTCATTTGCGACGGCCTTCGCGATCAGAGTCTTCCCCGTACCTGGCGGACCGTACAGAAGGACCCCCTTTGGTGGCTCGATCCCCAGTCGCTGGAAGATCTCCGGGTGCCTGAGAGGGAGCTCGATCATCTCTCTCACCAGTTCCAGTTCTTTTCCCAGACCTCCAATATCCTCATAGTGGACATCGGGAAGCTTCTTGGCACCCTTCTCTGGTTCATAGGGAGTTTCCTTGAGTTCGATCTCGGTGGTATCGCTGACAATGCCTACTCCCTTGGGAATGACCTTGGCGATCCCAAAGGTCAGGGGATTGCCGAGCACAGGGACCCTGATGAGCTGCCCCTCCTGAACCGACCGTCCATTCAGGACCCGGGCAAGATACTGTTCCCCTCCCACAAGACGCACTGGTTCCGTCGGGTGGATAACCACCTTCTTTGCATAGCTGATCTCGGCTTTCTGGATTCTGACCTTCTCATCTATTCCGGTGCCGGCATTGCCTCGTATGCTGCCATCAATGCGGATGACCGCCTGGCGTGTATCTTCTGAACCAGAAGGCCACACTACGGCAAAGGCCTTCTTCCGTCCCTGTATTTCAATCACATCGCCGCTGACCAGGTTGAGCGCTCTCATTACATCGATGCTCACCCTCGCGATGCCCCGGCCAGCATCCTCGCGGTACGCCTCTCGGACATTCACCTCAAAGGAATCTTTATCCGCCATGATACGCTCCACAGACGAAAGTTTACTAAAAGTTAGTGAGTTATAATATATAGACTTATGTATTATACCGAGAGGTGATCACAGCGATAGATACGACGTTCGGTCACGATACTATCCATCCGCACATCTTTGGTATCACCAGGAATTGATGGCGCCTGCTGGACTGAGAAGGCGACACCGATCTTCACGATGGTGGGATGAGCCTGGAGAAAACGATCATAGTATCCTGCCCCATATCCAAGACGGTTACCATTGATGTCGAACGCAATCAGAGGGATGATGGCCACCTCCACCTCCTCTGCGGATGCCGGTATCTCGTTACCAATTGGTTCCGGGACATTGAAGGTGCTGGTAATAAGTACATTTGGATTGGTGAGGTACGAGAGACGGAGGGTGCAGGTTTCCCGCTCGATGATGGGAACAACCACTCTCTTTCCTTGGGAAAGGAGGTGGTGGATGAGGGGCCGGGTCTCGACCTCGGGCGGTTTAGAGACATAGACCATGATGGTCTGGTACGGGTTCAGGAGTGGCCGGAGGTGCTCAGTGATCTGGTCACTCCACTCTGCAATGGTGGTGGGAGAGAGTGAGTTCCGCCGTGTCTTTAGCTCGTGACGTATCTTCGTTTTCATGGGTGGAAGGAAGACTCTCCAGTGTTCCCGTGATCAGTACTCACACGGATGAACATTTAAGGCATATCATCATTCGCGAGAGGAAATCTTGGGAGAAAAAAAAATCGAAGTATCGAGATATTGAACGTGATACTTCGACTCCATTTCGACAGGGGCAGGATTGGGGAATGGCACGCTTCTTCCCACTTCCGTATCCTGCCATGGCAAGGCAACTCCTATTGAGCATTTGGCTGAAATTAAAACTTAAAGTACCGGTTCACAATCTTCAGGGCGCAGTAATCTCCGCACATGGTGCAGGTGTCAGTATCAGCGGGCATCCGCTCCTTCCGTATGGCCCGTGCACGCTCCGGGTTGATGGCCACCGCAAACTGCCGTTCCCAGTCCAGATCGCGCCTCGCATGGCCCATCTCCAGGTCAGCATCACGTTTCCGCAGCTTCACCATGTCTCCGACATGCGCAGCGATACGGGAGCTGATGACCCCCTCAAATACTTCCTGGGCTGTGGGCAGCGCAAGGTGCTCACTGGGAGTAACATAGCAGATGAAATCTGCACCATACGACGATGAAAGGGCTGCCCCGATCGCAGCTACCCGATCATCGTACCCGGGGGCGATATCGGTCACCAGGGGACCGAGCATATAGAATGGTTTCCGGTTCGTCACCCTTTTCTGGAGGATGACGTTGGCTTCAATCTCGTCAATAGGGATATGGCCTGGCCCTTCTACCATGGTCTGGACTCCCGCAGCATGGGCTTTATCGGCAAGTTCAGCGTTGATCAGGAGCTCCTGGACCTGAGCCCGATCAGTCGCATCATGAACCGCGCCAGCCCTCATCCCGTTTCCCATGGAAAGGGTGACCTCGTGCTCTTTCATAATCTCCAGGAGATAGTCGAACTCCGTATAGAGCGGATTTTCCTTCTCGTTATGGAGCATCCAGGCAGTCATGAAAGCACCTCCGCGGGAGACCAGACCACCATGCCTCCCCTGGTTCTTCAGCCGTTTTAAGGTCTCGTAGTTGATGCCCGTGTGGATCGCCATGAAGTTGGTACCTGCCCGTGCCTGCTCGGCTGTGATGCGGAAGAGATCATCTTCTCTCATGTGAACGACGGCACCATCCTTCCGTGCAGCTTCGATGAAGGCCTGGTAGAGGGGCACACTCCCCACCGAGAGGGAGGTCGCCGCAATCACTCGCCGCCGGATTTCCACCAGATCTCCGCCGGTGGAAAGCTCCATCAGGGTATCCGCACCTGCCCGCTCAGCCTGGCGAGCTTTCTCCACCTCCATCTCAATATCAACGATATCGGTGGAGGTACCAATGGACGCGTTCACCTTGGTCCTCAGTCCCTCGCCTATCCCGCAGAAATTTACCGTACGGTACGGAGAAACCGGAATCACGATATGGCCGCCAGCGATCCCCATCCGAATAAATTCTTCGGTCACTCCTTCCTGGGAAGCGACACTCTTCATCTCATCGGTTATGATGCCTCTTTTTGCTGACGCGATCAGACTCATACTTATCCGGTGGGAAGAAAAAGGAGATAAAGGCTCGTTTCACGTTTTCAATCCTAAATTTTGGTTGTTCTCTTGTCAAGTAAATTTGTTTACCTTAAGTACACTTTAATTTCGTTGGGAACTGGCAATAGCTTGAAGAAACCGTCTTCCCAATACATAACAGGTCGGTGGTTTTTTGAAGGTCAACTTCGGAGGATTTATCCCTTTGAGCACGGTCGACTGGTTTGGTTGTGCCGTCTGTACCGTCTTCCTCCGCGGATGCCCCGTCCGATGCACCTACTGCCATAATCGTGAAATCCAGGACGGAGAGGATTATCGGGAGGTAGAGGAGGTCGTGGAGATGATTCGTTCCTCCCGCATGCTGGTGAGTGGGGTGGTCTTTTCTGGGGGTGAACCGACTCAGCAGAAGGAACCCCTCCTGATGCTCACCGCGGCGTCCAGGGAAATGGGGTTGAAGGTGGGGATACAGACGAACGGGGTCTTTCCTGAGACCCTGGAAGCGCTCCTTCACGAGGGTTTAATCGATAGAGTTGCTCTCGATCTCAAAGCACGCTGGGAACGGTATGACAATCTTCTGAAAAAAAAATTTACGAGAAACATCAGGCGATCACTTACCCTCTGCAGGACAGCATACCAGGAGAGAGCATTGCAGGAATTTGAGATCGTGGTGACCCTCTTCCGGGGGTATGAAGATGAGGTCAAGTATATCGCTGGTGAGCTGGAGGGAGAGACTATCGTACTGCAGCAGGGCGTTGAGGGCACGTTACCCCCACTTACCAGCGCTGAGATGCGCCAGATCGCAGACCGGCTGGGAAGAGAGGTGAAGATCCGTACCCGCGAGGAGGGTGAAGTGGTGTATGATGGTCGTAGGGATCGTCGGATTCCCGGCAAGCGGTAAAGGAGAAATCTCCCTCATCGCACGGGAGATGGGTATTCCGGTGGTGGTGATGGGGGACGTGATTCGCCAGGCAGCGGGTGCCGCAGGAATGGAGCCGGCCGATGAAAATCTGGGCAGGGTAGCGTCAGAGCTGCGGCAGACGAGGGGGATGGATGTCATTGCCACACTCTGTATCCCTCTGATCAAGCAGTACCACGCCCCCCTGGTACTCGTCGATGGTATCCGTGGAGATGCAGAAGTGGCCACGTTCCGGCGGAACTTTCCCACTTTCGTTCTTATCGGGATCCGTTCCTCCTTTGCTACACGCCTCAACCGTCTCCCAAAGAGGGGGCGATCGGATGATTCAACTCTCGAATCCGACTTGATCCGGCGCGATTCACGGGAGTGTGGATGGGGATTGGATCGGGCCCTGGATGGAGCAGACCGGACCCTGGTAAATGAAGGCGATCTTGAGACCTTTCGGTCAGAAGCACGACACCTTCTTATTAACCTGCAGAGGGATGCGATATGACTCTTGAACCGTATTTCTCCTCGTCAAGACGGGTGTGGGATTCGACCACCTGGGTGGAGGAAATTGAGAAATGCGGGTACTGCGGTTGGGAGGTGGTAGCGGACGGATTGTACAGGTTTGATAGTAGCGAAGCATTCCACCAGATAACCGCAACCCTCTCCACAAGCCGGTTGGGTGCGACGGTTCATGCTCCGTATAGCGATCTCAATTGCGCCTCCCTCAACTACCCCATCTGGCGGGAATCCATACGACAGATATGCACCTGCATCACCCATTCTGCGGAGATTACCGAGAGGGTGACCATTCATCCCGGCTATATCTCACCGGTAGGCAAACTGGTACCGGACAAAGTATGGGATCTGCAAAAAACTGCCCTCCGTGAGATAGGCCGCTGCGCCCAGGACTCAGGTGTACTTGCCTGCCTTGAGAATATGGGCGGGATTCGCGAGTTCCTGTGCCGGTTCCCTGAGGAGATCATGGGAATGATCGAGGATATTGAGGGTATTGGACTCACCATCGATCTCGGTCATGCGAACACCATCGGGATCGTAAAAGAGTTCCTTGCCGTCGTCGATCATGCGGACCACTTGCACATCCATGATAATGGGGGAGCCCATGATGAACACCTTGCACTTGGCGAAGGGATTATCAATTGGGAGTACGCAGGCAAGGAAGTGCGGGAACGATATGGGGGGATTGTGGTGATTGAAGGGCGCACCATGGAAGAGGCAGCACAAAGCATGGAAGCGTTGCGGAGGTGGTTTTTATAGCGGGGGAGACACTTCAGGTCTACTTTCTGGGTACCGCGGGAGCGATGCCCACCCCGAACCGAAATCCCCCCAGTATCATGATACGGCGGGGTTCTGATACCCTCCTCTTTGACTGCGGGGAAGGGACCCAGCAGCAGATGATGCGTGCCCGGACCGGGTTCCTGGTGCAATCCATCTATATCACCCATTGGCATGCGGATCATTTTCTAGGAATATTTGGTCTCATGCAGAGCCTCTCGTTCATGGGACGCACGGATCCCCTGACCATTTACGGGCCAGAAGGATGCAATGAATTCGTCCACGCGGTCCGGCAGCTCTTCAGGTATCATATCCGGTTTCCTGTTCTGCCGGTGACGGTCACCCATGGGGATACGGTGCCGTGCGATGGTTATAGTATTCACGTGGTGGAAACCCAGCATGGAACCCCAAGTGTTGGGTATATGCTTGTAGAGAACGCACGACCGGGAAGATTCAACAGGGAACGGGCTATTGAGTTCGGAGTCCCTCCCGGTCCGCTTTTTGGGCGGCTCCAGCGGGGAGAATCGGTTCGGGTAGTGAAGGATGGCACCTCTCGTGATATCCTACCCGAGGACGTGATGGGTCCTCAAAGGTCTGGTCGGAAGATTATCTATACCGGTGATACCCGTGCGGTGCATCATCTGTGGGGTGATGTGACACAGCATCCCGATCTCCTGATCCATGATGCGACGTTTATTACGGCGGAAGCAGACCGGGCACGGGAGGTCTTCCATTCCACTGCAGGAGAGGCCGGGGGAGCAGCAGAACACCTCCACGCCCGCACCCTCGCCCTCGTTCATATCAGCTCGCGTTATACGGAAACCAACACCCATGTGCACGATGCCAAGCAGCAGTTCAGTGGAGAGGTCATCGCACCAGGCGATCTCACGATGGTTGATATCCTGTTCCGTGATTGAGCGGAATCAGGGAAGCGGGCTATCTGGCCTGGTATCTATACCTTGATTATACTGGAGACCGAGTACCTATGCAACGTAAAAAGTCGATTTCAGCACGTGGCAGGTGCTATCGAATCAGAATATGCTCCATAGCCATCC
>JAJRCM010000074.1 GCA_028678965.1 Methanomicrobiales archaeon
AACTTCCTTACCTACCCGTATCGACTGCATCTTCAGGTTCGCAGTCAGGCGTTTGAGGTACGCACCCTTGCCAATCACTCACTCCATAGTGGAATTTTGAACATAAAGCGATAAGGTATACAGGGAGAAAGTAATCACAGAGGGATCACATCGAGGTAATCCCACCAAAGGAATAGGTATTATCGGACAGTCTGACGCAGACTCCGAAGAGCTTTTTCGACGATCTCGTTGATATCTCCCTGAATTGTGGGAATCTTTCGCAGATCGCGAATCTCATCAAGACCGTCTACCATAATCTCCCCGATAGGGACAATTCCTATATTCTCCATGAAACTGTGAAGGATCGTTTTTAAACAGGTGAAATTTTCAGGCCCTTTTCTTCCGGCGACAGCAAGAGTAATCCCAACAGCTGCATGAGTATCCCCGGTCAGTGCCCTGAATGCATGGTATGCCTGGCAACGGTCGATAAGGGCCTTTATCGCCGCAGGCGGGCTGTTCGTGTAGACCGGAACGCACACAACAAGGAGCTGGCATCCGCTGAGTGCACCGATCACTTCATCCATATCGTCATCAAAGACGCACTGCCCGTCGTTGTAGCATTGGTAGCAACCGATACAGGGATGAATCTGCAGCTCGCCAGGGTAAATCGTCTTGATTGGTATCTTCTCCTCCTTGATCCTGTCGTTACACCACCGGGCAAGCAGGCTGCAGTTCCCTTCTAAACGAGGACTTCCCATGATGACCACGACATGTTCATTACCCGGTCGTATCGCACGTGGTTTTGTGACAGTCTGGTGATATATAAATTCCATTGGATTGCTCCGGAGAGCCATTTCCCATTCTTTGGCAACTTTGCAGGCAATACTTTCCGGTTCGAGAGGGACAAGTGGTTGATACTCATAAGAATTTGTCCGGAATAGGGCAATTGTTTCCGTTCCCCTGGTCACCCGAACCGAATAACGGATCATGCCGGGATAGATATCCGTTAGATACTCCCGTTCATACGTGAGGAGGAACGTCTCATCTGACGTAACGATTTCCACCTTCCGGACAAGTTCATCGTTATTTTTCATAATCCCCACGTTTCCCAGAATCGGTGCACTCTTCGTGCTGAAAGGTGGAACAAATACTGTCCAAATTTGTTCTCTCACCCTGACCCATTCAGGCACCAGCTGCTGCAGGCATCACGGTAGAGTTCAGCGAGAGCGGGGGTATCGGGAGCCTGGTAGGAGGGTAGTTGAATACCCAGGATTCGACGAATTGTGCTTCTCGTGTGATACGGCCTTCTATTGGTGATGTTCGCCACGGCTGCTTGTGGTACCCGGCAACGATGCAGGAGGTGATAACAGCGAGGACAGAGGATGAGGAGATAACGCAGCTGGTCCTTTCCATGGAGATATCTGATATAGTGGATACGAAGCAGTGAAGGATCAACCTGTTCAGCACACCATTCACAGACCCCACCATCAGCTCGGTCGATCTGTTCAACCTGTTCTGGGGTCATCCGTAACGCTGGTTCCATGCTCTTTCTCCGCCTAGAGTGTATTGGTGAGTGTCACTCAAACCTGACGATCGAAATAGATGCTCTTTCCCGAAGCCCTGAGAGGGATACCCAAAGCGACCGTGCAATCGGGAAGCCAGCCGAGACTGAGAGCCGCAACTCCAACTGAATACATGATACGGTTATCAAGGTTGTGGATGGATGCAGTCTTCACCGCGGATCCCAGTGCGATACCAAGATCAACCAGCCGGATAGCACAGTTTGGGCCGCTCAGGGCAGAGGATCCCACAAGCTCTGCCCTCAGCATTTCATCACAGGATGAAAAACCGCAGGCACCACAGTTGAGACCAGCGGTAGGAACCCGTTTCATCCCGATAAGGAAGCAGGCATCGCTCCGCTCCACATTGCCGGCATCTCTGGAGAATGAGGCACGAGCCCGTGCTGTTCCCAGATCCCGCATCGCGGTGGCGAGGAGGGGGAGCTCGGCCTTCACCACCTGGCGGAACAGAAGAATATCCATCCCCTTCGCTTTCGGTGCAGTCCTGGCTGACAGGGCCATAAGTTCCGCAACCATCTCCACTGCCCTTCCCTCATCGGTCATAAGCCTGATTCCTTCTCTATGGAGAGAGTAGAGGCATTTATTGGTGATAAGGGTGCCGACCGATGAATGTCACAGCAGGGGAAAGCGAAAGAGGAGAAAGGCCATAAACCGGCAGCGGCAGAATGTGAGAATAGCCATATGGAGATGAGTCAATGTGGTTTGAGCTGTTTATAGTGCTGATCGGTGTTGCCTATGGGTATCTGCGCCCTGGTAAAGAGGACAAAATGGAGCTCCTGAAGAAAGGAGTCTTTATTGGTATTATCCTCGCAGTCATCATAGCCGTGCTGTTTATGATACTCGCGCCGATTACCGGTCAGGGAATTCTCATACTCGGGGGAATTGCCGGGGGAATCGCAATCCTAATTGAAGTGATCATCCTCGCTATCCTCTTCATCATCGGAACCTTCATCGGTGACTGGATCGAAGGCACTGTGAAGAAGACCTTGTAACGTTCCTCTCGTTTCTTTTTTTTTCCACTCGTACAATACCCAGTTCATCGAAGAGCCCGGTAGAGCTCCCCCTATCTGTGAGAACCAATATACTTAATTCCCACTGATAGCTACCTCTCTATAACTATCTCCTCTCAACGATTGCTATGAAAGAGCAAGGTGCACCACAGGTGATGCAGCATAGAATCCTCCTCCCCCTCTTCATCCTCCTCATCTTCTGTCTCCTTGCCTGCGGGTGCAGCGGGAGTGAGAAGAAAGGGAATCCGAAGTTCATCGAGGATGGTATCGAGCTGTATAATAATGGGAACTACAAGGACGCCTTGTGGTCCTTTGAGCGGTACCTTATCGAGGACGAAACCAGCCCGACGGCTGCTTATGCCTGGGGCTGGAAAGCAGTCACCTACGAGGCGTTGGATAAGTCCGATCAGGCACTCGATTGTATTGATAAAGCGATCGCCATCCAGCCCAATGATGCAGATTTCTGGAGGGCGAAAGAGCGGTTCCTCACTGACCTGGGAAGAACTTCAGAAGCAGCCGAAGCGGGTCGGAGGGCTGCTGCCCTGGAATCAGCCAGTTCACCAACTTCTACGACCACGCCACCTGTAACCGCTCCAGTGACGACAGCAACTCCCTCAATCACACCATCAAGGTTTACTGACCGGGATCATTCCTATGTCGTGATGACCCGTACTCAGACTGCTGTGCTCTATAACCTCTCTCAGGAGACAACTACCCTTGCACCGGCCGCGTATCAGGCCCATGGGAGCAGATTCAGACAAATGTCTCTCTCCTTCTTGAACGAGACCGAAAAGAATGTGCCGGATGATTCCCACCTCCACCGTTCATGGGAGCTGTACCGGGATGCCCTGCGCAATTTCGCTCGTGCTGGTGAGTATGAGGAGGGAGCGGGAGCGTTTTTCGAGAAAAATGACTTTGTTTCCATGGCCACCTCACTCCAGCGCACGGTCGAGGCTATGCAGGAAGGGAATGCTAATCTCACCCTGATGCAACAGCAGATCGATGAGAGTGGGATAGAGGGGTAGTTGTATCAACGGTTCTGGAGAGATCGCGATAGTACGGGGAGGCGTATCCAGAAGAGAGAGATCATGCGGTACGGTGGGATCAGGAGAGAAGGATAATTCTACAAATCCACTGCATTCTTTGTAATTCTGTTTCATCCTATGTGATGCGAAGCACGCACGTGCACCGCCCAATGGTGGCTGCCACAAAGAGACAGAGAAGGGCGGTGAGCATGAAGGCCAGGAGGAAGTTGTTCCCCGATGCCTGCACTACGATGCCAGTCACAAACGGGAGTATAGTCATCCCTGAGTAGGATGAAACGTTGAACAGCCCCATGATCGCACCCTGGGGCATCCCGGTCTCTGCGAGGAACGCCATCTGGGCGATAATGATGACCCCAGCGAGCCCACCTACCAGGGCAAATCCCAGGGGTGAGATGTAGCATATAATGACCGCTATCGCCATCAGGATCGCTGCGCTACGGATGGTGGGGACTGGTTGCAGGTGAGCGCGTGAAGCAACGATGACCGTGATTATAGTCGCCAGATTCATGAGACCTATCTCCAGGCTGAGGAGTCCAGGTGATCCTCCGGAAAACTCCGGGTAGAGGGCACTCATCACCCCGGTGGTTCCGAGAAGGACAAGGGCTGCGAGATAGAGCCAGATATATCGAAGCCCCTCCTGGAGCACGTGGACTGTCCCATTCTGGGAGCGTGGTCCTTCCTCGATCAAGAGAGAGAGTAAGAGAGGGGGGAGGGAGAGTACGGTAAAGAGCAGAATCCCTCCCCGCACGTCTCCCATCATGCTGGCAAGCCACCCGGTGCCAAAAAGCCCGATCAGGAGGCCGAGGTTGAGTAAGGCCATAAAGCTCCCGCTCAGCTGTTCATGATCTCTCTGTGAATTCACCCATGACATAGCCGCGGGCACAAAAAGCCCGGCACCTATACCCTCCATGAACCGTGCGGCGAGCACGCCCATGGGAGAGGTGAGAGCAAGTATCAACATTCCCGAGAGAAGCGTGAGTACCAGGCCACCCTGCATGAAGTGCACACGTCCAAACCGATCACTCAGCAATCCCGCCGGGAGGACCGTGACCAGTGCTCCAAAGAAATAGGCGGCGTAGATCGATCCCTGGAGCGCAGTACCAGGAGCAAAAGCAGGCAGAACGGGGACGATGGCATTGGAAAGGGCCATCACCGTAAAAATGGCGACCAGGAGGGGGATTCTCTGCCGCATTCAAACCAGACGGTATGTCTCCAGATTCATCGGGGAGTGAGTGACAATATGGAACCGTTTGTAGATGGAGCTCGCAAGATCAATGGTCTTGTTCTCCTCCCCATGGATGGTAAAGATCTTTTCCGGTCGGGGCTGTATATGAGAGATGTAGTTGATCAGCTCCCGTCGGTCGGAGTGGCCACTAAACCCGTCCACGGTCAGGATCTCCATGTTGATGCAGATGGTCTCTCTTCCACCGAACGGGATTTCCCGCCACCCTTTCTGGATCCGCCGCCCGATAGTCCCCTCTGCCTGGTATCCCACGAAGATCAGGGCGTTCTTCTGGTCAGGCGCAAGGGCTTTGAGATACTCGAGGACTGGACCACCGTTCAGCATCCCGCTGGTGGTGATGATAATGCACGGGTTGCCCCGGATTACCTGGTCACGGAGGTCAGTGGAATCGACTGACACAAAGCAGGGAGCAAGGAAGGGATTGAAGCCATCGCGGAAGATCTGGTTCCGCAGGTCGCTGTTCAGGTATTCCGGGTAGGTCGTATGGATAGCGGTTGCTTCCCGTATCATTCCATCAAGGTACACCGTTACCTTTGGGATCTTATTGAGGCGCATCCCCTCTTCCAGGGCGAGCATGACCTCCTGAGAACGGCCAACAGCAAACGCCGGTATGAGGACTTTTCCACCGCGACTGAGCACCGTATTTATCACTTCGTAGAGGCGTTCTTCCGCTTCTTTCCGCGAAGGCTGGATATCATTTGAGCCGCCGTAGGTGCTCTCAATGATCAAGGTTTCCAGCCGTGGGAAGGAGACGGTTGCCGGGCTGAACAGCCGGCTCTTGCTGTAATTAAAATCACCGGTGAATGCCACATTATAGAGGCCATCCCCGATATGGAAATGTGCCAGGGCGGAACCAAGGATGTGACCGGCGTTATGGAAGGTGAGTTTGATATCTGGTGCAATATCGGTGACGTTCCCGTAATTCAGCACAATGGAATGTTTTACGAAAGTTTTTACCTCGTTGGAGGAGTAGGGGACACGGTTCTCCTCTTTGCTCATCACATCAAGATAATCAAGCTGGAGCATGGCAGCAAGGTCACGGGTGGGGGGAGTGCTGTATACCGGCCCCTCAAACCCGTACTTGAACAGGAGCGGCACCAGGGCGCAGTGATCAAGATGAGCGTGGGTGAGCACCACCGCGTCCAGCTGACTGATAGGATTGATCTCAGGGATATAGAGATAGGGGGTTCCGTTTGTGGTTCCTGGTTTTTCCCCGCAGTCAATCAGGATCTTGCTCTCCGGTGTGGAGAGAAGGAAGGCTGCCCTGCCCACCTCGCGACAGCATCCCAGAGTGGTCACCCGGGCCCACTGATCCTTACTGATCACATCCCGATGAATGCGTCTCCCGATAGTACGGAGGAAGAGCTTCCGTTCCTCGTTCACTGCCCGCAGGTACTGGCGTATCTGCTTCACCGTGCTGCTCTCGATGGGCGGGGTCCTGACTACCTTTGGTGTCCAGCCGATATGCTTGGAGATCTCCCGCAGTGTGGCACCGTTTTTCCCGATGACCACACCTGGTTTCTGAGCTTCGATCAGCACTTCGCCGGTATCTGAATCGAAGAAGATATCGCTGATACCCCCGGTCTCCGGCACTATCTGCCGGATCTCGACTGCTGCTTTCTCCGGATCCTCAAGAACATTTGGTCGGACCACGATCCTCTTTCGCAGATCGCGGGCGAGGATCTTTATCAGATCCGGTTGATCAGCGAATTTTTTGGGTTCATCGGTATAGAGGACCAGTTCCGGCCCCTCGAATTCCACGTCGGAAACAGAAATACCGCTGGGGACCAGACTGTTCACTTTCGCCTTGAGTTCTTTTAGCCGTTCCTCAATTAACATTAAAATCGTCCTGAAAAAAGATTATTCAGCCGGGACTTTGGATGGCATCTTTTCAGTATATTCCTCATATTTATCCTTGGTGATGACCACAATAGAGATGTCCTCTCCGGATCCGATATCACGGCGCATCGCCGCTTTCAATGCCCTAATAGCCAGATCGACCGCGTCTTTCTCCTTCATATCCCTGCGGAACTGGTCCTCCAGAACCCCATATGCAATAGGGGAACCGGATCCCGTCGCCACAATCTCCTCTTCTTTCGTCGATCCACCCAGAGCATCTACCGAGAACACGCTCGGTCCGGTTTCGTCCACTCCACCCACGAGGAGCTGGACGTAAAAGGGATAGTACCGGTTCTGGTTCAGGTAATTGGATAAAAGGGTCGCAACGGCACTTACCGTCATCGGTCGTGCCCGGCGAACCTGAAACAGGTTGCATTCCACACTCATTAACCGAGCAAGCTGTTGGGCATCACCCACCCCACCCGCTGTGGTCATCCCGATACGATCGGAGATCTGATATACTTTCTTTGCCTTCCTGCTGGCCACCAGATTTCCCATGGTCGCCCGCTTCTCAGTCGCGAGCACCACTCCGTCCCGGAATACCACGCCAATGGTGGTTGTTCCCTTTAAATACTGTGACGGACCTTCATCCATATCAAAACCTCAATCTCGAAGATAATCCTTCGTAAAAGTGTTTTCAGACATTACAACGATATATAAATTCATAAAGGTTATGTTTGGACCCCATCTCTACAGAGCACACCGATGAGGTCACGGTCATAGAGCATGGAGATGAGCTTCTTGTCACTGTTGATGATGGGGACCTGATCGATGCGGGCACGCCGCATCTTCAGGGCGCATTCACTAATCTCAGTATTCATGGTGACATTGATCACGTTCCGGATCATGGCGGTCTTGACCGGTCGGTTGGGAAGTTTCACCTTCGAGACCCCGTAGGTCAGGGTATGGAGGTCACGAATGCTCTCCCATGTCCACTCATCATCATCAGTACCGTTCGAGAAGTCGCTCGTTTCTACGCTATCCTCAATAGAGGAGTGCCTGATGAGATCTCGCTCAGAGATGATCCCGCTCAGTTTTCCATCAGAATCGAGGAGTGGGATGGCATCGAGACCGGAGATCTCCATGATCCGTCCCACGAGGGAGAGCGGGGTGTCCTCCCACAGGGCAAATGCCTGTTTCGCATTGAACTCCTTGATTTCGTCCTTGATCTTCATCTGGGCGATAGCGTTGATCAGATCAGCAACGGAGAGTATTCCAAGGAGGTCTTTCTCTTCCACCACCGGTAACCTGCGGATGTGATGGATGTTGAGCATTTTTGCCGCTTCCTGAAGTGTGCTATCTGGACCGAT
>JAJRCM010000075.1 GCA_028678965.1 Methanomicrobiales archaeon
TACATCTGGTGAGGTATCCTCCATACTCCTCCGCAACGGGGAGAGAGCTCGTTTATCACCAATCGTGCCCAGCACCCAGGCTGCCGAACTGCGGACACACACTTTCTCATCCATCAGACACTGGATCAGGTCGTCCACCGCAGGGGTACCGATATCGGTGAGAGCGACCGCTGCCTTCCACCGGACACTCAATTCATCTACACCAAGTACACGGATAAGGAGGCGGGTGATCTCCTCTTTTTCACCGGCAACTCCACAGGCTGCCCTGATATCGTTCAACGTTCTGCAGCGTTTGAGCTCTTTAATGAGCCCATCAATCACCGCGTTTATGGGAACTGAATTCCCTGACATTATCGCTGACACCTCCCCATACCAGGGGTCCACGCTCCGCTTTCCCGGGTCGTGCCATGGAGAAAAAAAGCAGCTCATCCCCGGAGCGGTGCCGGTGAACCCCAGGGTGTGTGTGGGATTAGCTGCCGTCATAATAAGGATTTCGCAAGGCAGAGAAGGGTGGTTGTCTACGAACGGTTCGTTCGGGGTGGTCCCTGCCTGTCGGTATGAATCCCTTGTATCGCAGGAAAAGGTGTCGATCAATCCATGGTAATTGCTATTAAGATTCGCAGCGCACCATATTCCATGCAATTGCTGGTCAGCCCCTGCAGTGTCGAGGAGGCCAGATCGTCTCTTGCTGCGGATATTATTGACATAAAGAACCCGCTTGAAGGGTCACTTGGTGCAAATTTCCCGTGGGTGATCAGGGCTGTACGGCAGATGACAAGGAAACCATTGAGCGCTGCTATCGGTGATGTTCCCTTTCGCCCGGGGAACACCGCTCTCGCTGCGCTGGGTGCCGCATCAGCAGGGGCTGACTATATCAAGGTTGGATTGATGTTCAACGGAAGGGAGGATGCCCTGACGCTCATCAAGTCGATGGTGAGGGCGGTGAAAGAGACTTTTCCTGAGAAGTTCATAGTCATTGCCGGGTACGCGGACCATGCCCGTCTGGGTACAATCTCTCCCCTCCTCCTCCCGCAGATGGTGGCAGATAGCGGTGGGGATGTGGCGATGATCGACACCGGTATTAAGGATGGGAAGAGTCTCTTCTCTTTCATGGATGAGGAAGCCCTGCGTGAGTTCGTTGCCAAGAGTAGGACCCTGGGGATCAAGACAGCCCTTGCAGGTTCACTCCGATTTTCCGACCTTGAGACTTTGAGACGGATCAACCCGGACGTCATCGGAGTACGGGGAATGGTCTGTGGGGGAGATCGCAATACCACGATCAGGGAAGATCTGGTGGAGAAAGCCTTGAGATCGATCAGGTGAGGTATGTATATTGAAAAGCTGGATGTACCGTTAGCACTCACATTCGATGATGTCCTGCTGGAACCGGCAGAATCGTATAGCGAACCCGATCAGGTTGATGTGCGGAGTCGGTTTTCAAGAAAAATTCCGCTGAATATCCCGCTGGTGAGCGCGGCGATGGATACCGTTACCGAATCGACTATGGCCATCGCCATGGCACGATACGGAGGTATTGGTGTCATTCATCGCAATATGCCCACAGAAAGGGCGGTAGATGAAGTGAACGCGGTGAAGCGAGCTGAAGATTTAATCGAGCGGAATGTCGTTTCGGTAGGTCCCGATACCACGGTCGCTGATGTCGAACGGATGATGAATGAGCATGATATCAGCGGTGTCCCGGTCATGGAACATGGGAAGGTGATCGGTATCGTCAGCCGTCGGGATGTTCGGGCCATCATTCCCAAACGGGGGAGCGAGAGTATCCGCAGGGTGATGACCAAGAAACCGATTACCGTCGATGAGCACATCACTATGGAGAATGCGCTCGAGATCATGTATACCAGTAAGGTGGAACGACTGCCGGTCGTCGATCCTGATGGTATCCTGATAGGTATTATCACCATGCAGGACCTCCTGGAGAGACAGCAGTACCCTATCGCCAACCGTGACCGCGATGGCCGCCTCCGGGTTGCAGCTGCGGTTGGGCCGTTTGATTTTACCCGGGCAATGAAACTGGACGAGTGCGGAGTGGATGCTCTGATCGTCGACTGTGCCCACGGCCATAATATGAACGTCGTCAAAGCGGTTCGGGAGATACGGGGGAGTGCCAAGGCAGATGTGATCGCGGGTAACATCGCCACCCGGAGCGCTGCTGAAGAATTTGGTGGAGATGTTGACGGACTCAAAGTTGGTATTGGCCCAGGGTCGATCTGCACAACGAGGATTGTCGCAGGGGTGGGGGTCCCCCAGATCACCGCAATAGCCCAAGTGGCCGAGGTGACATCGCAGTATGATGTGCCGGTGATCGCTGATGGCGGCCTGCGGTATAGCGGTGACGTGGCGAAGGCGCTTGCTGCCGGGGCAGAGAGTGTGATGACCGGCAGCCTCTTTGCCGGGACAGATGAATCACCGGGAAGAGTCAGTGTGATCAAAGGTCGCCTGTACAAGCAATACCGGGGGATGGGGTCTCTTGGAGTGATGAGCGGCGGACAATCGAGTGATCGATACTTCCAGAAGAAGGAGTTCGGGAGGACCAAGTTTGTTCCTGAAGGGGTTGAGGGGGCTATCCCCTACACGGGCAAGGTATCGGATGTTGTCTATCAACTGGTAGGGGGTCTCAAGTCCGCCATGGGATACACCGGGTGCCAAACCATCAAGGAACTTCACACCAAGGCACGGTTCGTGCGGCAGACTTCCGCTGGAATCAGCGAAAGCCATCCCCACGATATCCTGATTACCGACGAAGCCCCTAACTACCGGATTATTGAATAACCATACCTTTTTTATAGTGTTATGACTAACATAAAGTAAACATGCTGGATGACGGTGGGAATTCCCGCATCCTCGATATTCTAGGCAACAGGAACCGACGGAGAATTATCGAGCTGCTGAGGCAAAAACCCTGTTTTGTCACCGAGATCTCGGAGCGCCTCACTATCAGTCCGAAAGCAGTCATCGAGCACCTCCAGCTGATGGAACATGAGGACATCCTGAAATTCAGCACTGACCAGCGGCGCAGGAAATATTACTATCTCGTGAATGACATCGATGTCATTGTCCGTATCCAGAGGCAGACCACCGAAACCCAGACCAGCCCTTCAGGAGTGGAGAGTCGGTTTTTCAGCTCTCTGGGCATGCTCCGGAAGATGATAGAGGCACGGGACCACCTGATCGATAACCTGGATCAGCTCGAACGGGACATCGAACTCAAAGCACAAGAGATCCTTTCCGTAGGAAAAGAAATTATTGAGGACGATACCGACCTGGATATCGTCTTTGCCTTAGGGCATTACGAATTGAGCTATAACGAACTTCGCGAGTATATCGCACTGCCCGACTATGAATTGAATTCTCATCTCCAAGGGCTGGTGCGGAGAGGCATCGTGAGCCAAGACGGTACAAAGTTCAAATTATGGGGGTCGAATGCACCATTATCCCCGTGACGAAATTGCCAGGATTCTCGCTGGACTGATGGAAAAGCTAATCCAGGATATGGAGGATGGTGATGAGCGGAGGCTGGTGGGATTCACCATCATTGCTGCTTCGGGAGATCCCCCTGGTGGAAATAGAATGACCGAGGAGGATCATCCTATCTCCTACGAAGTAATCGAGGGGCCGGAACGTATCTATATCACTGCAGAACTTCCTCCTACCCTCACCACGGCACCATACGTGGACATCAACCCTGACCGGATCATTCTCTTCATTGAGGGAACAGAGACGGTGGTTGACCTGCCGGTGAGAATTGACGTCACCCGCAGCTCATACCAGATACGACGGCGGACGCTCGATATTTGGTGTTATAAGCACTGAAGA
>JAJRCM010000006.1 GCA_028678965.1 Methanomicrobiales archaeon
ATGGGGGTTACCTGGTGATCCTCGTGGAAGATCTCTTCAGGAATCCCTTCTCCTGGGACGGCCTGAAAACTGCCCTCAAGACCGGCGAGGTCACCATTGAGGAGCCAGGGGAGCGGATGGGGTTCATCACCGCCAAGGGACTCAAACCTGAGGCTATTCCCCTCAACCTCAAAGTGGTTCTGATTGGAACCCCCATTATCAACCAGATCCTGTATACCCAGGACCCGGATTTCTCTGAGCTCTTCAAAGTCAAGGCTGAATTCGACACCAGCATGGAGCGGACCGAGGAGAATATCCGGAAGTATGAGACCTTTATCTGCACGTTATGCAAAAAGGACAATCTGAAGCACCTCGATAAATCTGCGGTTGCCAAGATGGTAGAATTCGGGTCCCGACTGGCCGATGACCAGCGGAAACTGACCACCCGGTTCGCCCACCTTGCCGATATTATCCGGGAAGCGAGTTACTATGCCACCCTGGAGAAGGCACCGCTTACCACGGAGGAGCACATCCTCAAGGCAATCGAGGAAAAGACCTACCGATCCAGCCTCATCCGAGAGAAAATACAGGAATTTATCAGGAAAGGCGTCTTTCTTATCGAGACCGCGGGGTCGAGCGTCGGGCAGCTCAATGGGCTCTCGGTGATAAGCCTAGGGGACATTGAATTTGGCCGTCCTTCCCGGGTGACGGCGAGCGTAGGGGTGGGGCGGGGTGGCATCATGGACATCGAGCGGGAGGCGAGCATGGGGGGTCCCATCCATACCAAGGGTGTCCTCATCCTCGGTGGATATCTCGCCAGCAAGTATGCACAGGATAAACCGTTCGGTCTCTCCGCGAAGCTCGTCTTCGAGCAGAGCTATGAGGGGGTGGAGGGAGACAGTGCCTCCAGCACCGAGCTGTACGCCATTCTCTCTGCCCTCTCCGGGCTTCCCCTCAAGCAGTCCATTGCCGTCACCGGCTCCGTAAACCAGAAGGGAGAGGTCCAGGCGATTGGGGGGGTCAACCAAAAACTGGAAGGATTCTTTGAGGTCTGTAAGGCAAAAGGATTGACTGGCGATCAGGGGGCAATGATCCCCGCCAGCAACGTGCAGAACCTGATGCTGAAAGAGGAGATGGTGGAGGCGGCAAAAGCAGGGAAGTTCACCATCTACCCGGTGAGGACCATTGACGAGGGTATTGAGGTGCTCACCGGGGTAAAAGCAGGTGAACGGAGGGCAGATGGGACCTTTGAGGAAGGGACGGTCAATTACCTGGTGGATAAGCGGTTGAAAGAGATGGCAGCGACCTTTAAGGAGTATATGCTGGCTGGCAGCACCTGAGACTCTCTGATACATAATTTTCTTTCAGTAGGAAGTGGATTTTCCGATATCTGCCGGCACCTTCTCTCAGTTCATTACCTCTGCACGAGTACCTCAGTGTATGAAGCTGCTCCGGCTTGCCATCGGTCTTGTTCTCCTCCTCACCATTGCCCTCACCATCCTCAGCTATCCACAGCTCCCAGATACCATTGTCTCCCACTGGAATGCGGCCGGGGAAGCAGACGGGTATCTGCCCAAGTTCTGGGGACTGGTAATTGTTCCTCTCGTCATGGTCGGCTGCACGGTACTGTTCGCTGTTCTCCCCCGTATCGACCCCCTCCGTAAGAATTATGACCAGTTCAGGAATTACTATGAGGGTTTCATCCTCCTCTTTGCTCTCTACCTGTTCATTATCCAGCTCCAGATTATCGTCTGGAGCCTCGGGATACGGGTGAGCCCCAACCTCACCCTGCCACCCCTGTTCGGAATCCTCTTCATCTACATCGGCTTCTTCATGGAGCACGTCGAGCCGAACTGGTTCGTGGGCATCCGAACACCCTGGACGCTGAGCAGCGAGAGCGTCTGGAGAAAGACGCACCAGCGAGGGGGGCTGCTCTTCAAACTGGCAGGGGTGATAAGTGTGATTGGGGTGCTGACTGGGAGATACGCCTGGTTGTTCATTCTTATTCCGGCCATCGCGGTGGCCGTGTACACGGTGGTGTATTCGTATTTTGAATTTAAAAGGGAGCAGAATCAGGATACTGGAGAAACGATATCGCGCTAACCTATCCCAGGGACACTGAGCAAGTCCCCACCACTGGAACGGGATGATCATGTCGATTCATCTTCCACCACAACTGTTATCGCCTCCTCTAGATGTATTCTGGCAGTGAGAACATGGTGAGAATACGGAAAATTGAGAAGGTATGGAAGAGCCGGCCTACCATCGAAGGGGCCGGTGTCCACCTCAAGCGGGCATTCGGGTTCCCACACGTCCCGCAGCTCGATCCCTTTCTCCTGCTCGATGATTTCCGGTCACACCGTCCTGCGGAGTACATCAATGGATTTCCCTGGCACCCCCACCGCGGCATCGAAACCATTACCTACATGCTCGACGGTTTGGTGGAGCATGGGGACAGCATGGGGAACAAGGGCATCATACGGGCGGGAGAGGTGCAGTGGATGACTGCGGGGAGCGGGATCATCCACCAGGAGATGCCCAAAGGAGGCCAGGGAGGAGTCATGGGTGGATTCCAGCTGTGGGCCAACCTCCCTGCCTCCCACAAGATGATGGAACCCCGCTACCGGGAGGTGACAAGCGAGCAGATTCCCGAGGTAACCTTGGAGGGAGGAGCGATGGCACGAGTGATTGCCGGGACGATACACGGAACTACGGGGCCGGTGCGGGATATCGTTATCGATCCCACCTACTGCGATGTTTCGGTGCCTGGCGGAGGTCGTCTTCACCTCGATGTCTTTCCCCGTCACACCACCTTCGCGTATGTACGAGAGGGGTCTGGGTTCTTTGATGACCGGCGAAACCCTTACGCGTTTGAGGTGGAGACCCCACGGTGGTTTGAGACGGAACGAACCATCCAGATCGGCGCTGAGCACCTGGTGCTGTACGGTGATGGGGGAGCTATCGATGTGGAGGCAGGGAAGAAGGGGGTGCGGTTCCTCCTGGTGAGCGGGAGGCCCATCCGTGAACCAGTCGCCTGGTACGGGCCCATCGTCATGAATACGCAGGAGGAGTTACGGATCGCGTTTGAGGAGTACCGGAACGGGACGTTCATCAAATCTGGGAAAGTGACGGTTTGAGGGACCTCCCTTTGTGACTGGCCAATATCTAAAAAAAGTTCCTTTAGGGATTACAACCCACCAATAAAAAAAATATCAATTTCCAGAATTACGTTCATTCGTGTCAGGGCCGAGAAGATTCTAAAAAATGGACAGAGACGGATACAAGGGGAATGCTACTTCAGGTGGGAGTGATTCCACGAGGGTGAGGGGAGGAGCTGAAGAGAGAGGTTAATAAAACGAAGAGATGGTGGAAAATTGACGTTCTACGTCGCTATTCCGTGAAGATTTTCATCACAGCGATGGCGACAATGAAGTACGCGAGGGTCCTGATCCACATGAGCACCACTTCCAGGAGATCCCGGTACCCCAGCAGAAAGACCAGGTGAGAGATCCCGAAAAGACCAAACGCGATGCCGATATACAGGGCAATTGTGCTGCCCTTTCTTTGATAACCGGTATATCCCAGGATAACAATTGCGATGCAAAGTATCAGATTCAGAAAGGTAATCGGGTCCCAGACAACCATAGCCAAATATCCCCAGTTGACAAAGAACGGTTATTCATATATATGAGTTTCGCGAAGAATCCAATTCGCTTGTAGCATGGGTATAAAATTTTTCGCGTTATTTCTCAGGATCGCTTGTACATCCTCTGCCCAGGAGTTCATAGAAGGGAGAGGTAATCGATAATTATCTGGGGAATTCTACTGTGACAGAAAGCCAACTCTCGAATGGTATTGGTTGTGCTACATTCCTGACATTCATGGGATTTTATCCGTTCATTATTTTGGGTCCGAGCAATTTAGCACCTTTACCTCTCATAATGGGGATGACAGTAACAGTGGGACTCCTTGTCCGCTATCACCTGAAGAACTACTCGCTCAGAAAAGCGCTTGTTGCCATTGTAGTAAGGATATTCTTATACCTGGTATATCTCATTGCTCTCATCGTTATAGGCGCCTCAATGATCCGGAGTGTTCTCCCACCCCCATAGCAAGGACTCTACAACGCAAGAGATGAGATACCAAAGAATCCTGCAAAAAACCAATGAGATTCTTGGTGAATGAGTGAGAATACGAAAAACAAGAAGGAGCACGAGCAGCGAGGTATGGTTCCCGGGGACTCGCGTACCTCAGTACCGCACACCACGCGGACGGGCTTAACTGCTGGGTTCGGAATGGGTCCAGGTGTGTCCCGACTGCTATGGCCGCTATTACCCAAAGCCAAGGTCCGGATTTGAACCGGAGTGTAGTTGATCTGCAGTCAACCGCGTAGCCGCTCCGCCACCTTGGCAAGGCTGTGTTTTG
>JAJRCM010000076.1 GCA_028678965.1 Methanomicrobiales archaeon
AGCGAGGAGGCTCGCCAGCCCAAGAAAATAGAACAGGAAGCCAGGGATAAGGATAAATACAATCCTGATGGTGATACGGTGGGCTTCCCACCACAGGCTCGCTGAGGTGGAGAGGTGCCCGTGCACTTCCTTGGCATATTCATGGACTGCTCGGTCGGTGAGAGCCCCCATGCGGGTACTTTCCACCAGACGAGAAGACTCCTGTGATCGATCGATGAGCGATTGTATCATGAAGAGGATACCCCGGAAGAATGAGAAGACCATGGCAGAGATACCGAAGAATAGAACGGAAAGGGGGATCAGGCGGTAATTGATCACCCCGTTGGAAACAAAAAATTCCGAGAAATAGACGAGCGAGCAGAGAAATGTGCCGGTACTGATGAGGAGCATCCAGTTGGAGGTGCTGGTGAAGTTATCAACAGCACGATGGAGGTGGTCGTACAGATCGATGGAACTCCTAAAGAAGCCCACTCCGGTATTGACCCCACGTCGAGATCTCCTCGATCCCCCCTTGCTCCTCACCACATACTACCATTGACGCTTCCCCTCTTTAGACCATGGTGTTCTCCCCTATCAGTGAAAAAAGGTGTCTACATATACCTCCTGCTCTCAACCGGTAGATAGCCATGATGGATGAGCGATCCGGCCGCTGGCGCCATCTCCCCCTCCTCCTCATCGCCCTCGCCTCTCTCAGTGCAATTCTGGTGAGCTTTTTTTCCCTCTTTTCCGGAATCACCATCGTTTTCCAGAACCTGTTCTACATCCCCATTATTCTGAGCTGTTATTATTATCCGCGGCGCGGCCTCATCTTCTCCTTCGTCCTCACCGCTGTGTATGTACTCCTCCTCGCTTCGGTGACGAAAGACCTGGCAGAGACCTGGCTTGCCATCATCAGGAGCGGGATGTTTATTGCCGTGGCCTTTCTGGTGAGCTACCTCTCTGACAGGCTCAACCAGCAGATGGCACGGTACCAGTCCACCTACGCGTCCTCAGAAGCCGGTATCTTTCTTATCGACTCCACCACGGGAAGTATTCTGGATGTGAACACCACCTTCTCAGAGATTACCGGGTATCCTTCAGGAGGAGAAGTGTCCATGACGCTTCAGGATCTCTTTCCTGATGCAGGAGACATGGTGATGCTCCATGAGATGGTGCAGAAGAGGGGCACCTTCAGGCACCATGAAATCGGGATTCTGACCAGGGACGGCTACCAGAGAATCGCGAGGCTCTCCGGTACACCTCTAGAGGATCCCCTCTATATGTGCTCAGTCGAGGATGTGACGGAACGCCGGAAGGTCGAACAGGCCCTCCTGCTCTCTGAACAGCGGCTGCTATATATCATCAATTTCCTTCCTGATGCGACCTTTGCTATCGATAGGAAAGGAACGGTGATCGCGTGGAACCGGGCTATTGAGGGGATGACCGGTACTCCTGCCACAGAGATGATGGGGGAGGGCAACCATGCGTATGCCCTTTCCTTATTTGGAGAGCGCCGGCGTCTCCTGGCAGACCTTGTCCTTGCACCCGATGAGACCTATCTTCGTGCCCATTATTCTGCCATTACCTCAGATGGCGACACGCTCATCGCCGAAACTTCATACAAAGCAACCGACGGGACAGAACATTTCCTGTGGGTGAAAGCGACACCCCTCCACGGCCAGGATGGAGCTGTTGCTGGCGCTATCGAGTCTATGAGGGACATCACGCATATCAGAAACGCGGAACGGGCGATACGGGAAAGCGAGGAAAAGTTCCGGGGTATCTTCGAGACAGCGGCGAACCTCATTCTTGTGATGAATCCTCTGGGGATTATTAACGATAGTAACCCTCAATCACTCTCAATTCTGGGGTATTCCCGTGATGAGCTGGTGGGCCGGTCTATTGACCAGGTGATACATCCTCTGTATCTCGACCAGGCACATACCTGCTTAAAAGAGATCCTCACCATAGGACATTCGTTCAATAGGGAGTACCGGATGATAAAAAAGTCCGGTGAACTAATCGATGTCCTTATCAATTCATCCGCCTTGAAGAATGGGCGCGATACGGAGACAACCATCATCTGCCTCATCGATGATATCACCGACCGAAAGGCAGCAGAGGAGGCGATCAGTCGGGCGAACCGCCAGCTCAACATCCTCTCCAGTATCACCCGCCACGACATCTTGAATGCACTCACCGCTCTTGCCTATTACCAGGAACGCACTCGTGAGATAGTGACCGAAAAGGAGCCTCAGACGTACCTGGAAAAACAGGAGTTGGCGACACGACAGATACAACGCCTGATCGAGTTTACCCGTGATTACCAGGATCTGGGAAGCTCCGCCCCCCTGTGGCAGAGTGCGGGAGCGCTGGTGATGCGGGTGGCCGAATCATTCCCCCATGATGCCCTCAAGATCCTGGTTGAAGTTGAAGGGATTGAGGTGCTTGCCGATCCACTCTTTGAGAAGGTGTTCTATTCCCTGGTGGAGAATGCAGTGCGGCATGGTGAACGGGTCACGCAGATCCGGTTCTCGTACCGAGAGACTGTCGAAGGCATTGATCTGGTGTGCGAGGACAATGGCGTGGGTATCCCTGCAAAGGACAAGGTACATATCTTCAAGCGCGGATTTGGCAAACATACCGGCCTTGGGCTCTTTCTCTCAAAGGAGATCCTTGCCATCACCGGGCTCACCATTCGCGAGACAGGTCTGGAGGGGTCGGGAGCGCGGTTCGAAATTCATGTTCCCCGCGGAAAATACCGAATCGCACGCACCACAACGTGATCGCCTCTTTCCGAATCTTTCTTGGTGTCGTGAGAATATTCATGGTACAGCACCACCAGGTGCTATTGGAGAGTGAGACGATTCCCGTTCGCTGGACATCAGTTGAAGATGTGGAAGAGGGAGTCCAGGAGATCAAAGGATGGGTGGAAGAAGCGGGATCGCCTCCTGATGAGGTTATCAGAAAGTACCAGAAGCTGATTGCCGGTGCGGATCTCTACCTGATCGACTATTTCTACAATCGCCTGGAACACGAGGTCCCAGAGGTCCTCTTCCTGTTCATCGATGGCTATATGAATGAGTCATCGTGAGCAGGATCAGCCTTTCTGTCTCTCGCGCCACTCTGCGAGGTACCTGAGGAGGGGCAGCACTCCATCAGTACTGGGGTGGACCTCGATAAGGCGCTCAAGATCCTGAACCCTGGTTCCCTGGTGAAGCATCGCTGCCAGATAGGTGGCGATGAGGGCGCCACCGGGAACTGCGAGGGCAACGCCCGCGAGCGAACCGGTCTCAGGATCGATGGCTACGCGGCATGACCCGGTTGCCGCCGTGGGCACTGACCAGAACGACCCTGGTCCAGCGGGGCCCGGAGCAGTGACGGTGGCCACATGTCCCCTGAGGCTTCCACAGAATGCGATATCGTGGCGTAACGCGATTGCCTGGGGGATGAACTGGTAGTCCATCACCCGGTCCCTACCAAGGATATTATCTGCCGCAACTATTCCCTCCATTCGCGCGACAGGAGTAAAATATGGGGGTCCCGTGACATCCCCGCAGGCATAGATGCCCGGCGCGCTGGTGCGCAGGTGATCATCCACCACGATCTCACCCTCTGGCCCCTTTTTCACACCTTCGGCACATTCCCCGTTCGGAACCAGTCCTGCCGCAATCAGGAGTGCTTCCGATTCAAGGGTGATCCTCTCTTCTCCCTCCAGGCAGGTGAGTATCAGGCTGCTCCCCGTTCGGTCCACCTGTTCCACCTCGACCTGTTCCCTGATGGTTACACCTGGAAGCTCTTTCTGTGCGAGATCTCTGAGGTAGGGATCAAGAGTTCGGAGAAATCCGCTGCGGCAGAGGATGGTAACCTCAGATCCAAACGCGCTGAAAATGTAGGCAAACTCTGCCGCCATCACCCCTCCACCCATGATCACCATGCGTTGGGGGAGTTTCTCCATCGCAGGCAGGGTATGGGGAGTGAACACACCCCGCGTAGATATGCCCGGGATAGGTGGGACGTTGGGGCGCGAACCGGTGGCAATGATTCCTGCGTCTGCAGAGACCCGTTCACCATCAATGGAGAGTGCACTCCCTGAACACCTTCCTTCCTTCCCGTAGAGAATCTCCACTCCTGCCTGCCGGGTCTCTTCTTCCAGCACCTGCTCGATACGGTACTGGGCCTTCCCCATTTCGCGAAGAAGCACGGGAAATGAGAGCTCGGGAGATCCTCTCATTATCCCCAGGTCCTGCAGCTCTTCGCATGACCTGATGACCCGGGCTACATCATTGAGGGCGCACACCATCATACACCCATGATGGAGGCACTGCCCCCCGATCTTCTTCCTCTCGACCAGGAGCACGTCTCTCCCTGCTCTGGCAAGCCGCATCGCCCCCAGGCGTCCCGCCGGGCCACCACCGATAATCAGTATCATGTGGTTACAGGATCTCGCAACCCTCGTCCATTGGCTCGGTCAGCACCTCGCCACTGAAGGCGTTGACCTCCACAATCTTCTTTCCTTTCACTTCCCAGACCGGGATATATACGAGGCTGAGATCGACGCGGATCTCATCCCCCTCAGGCTTGAAAAGCTTCTCCTCATAGAAGATTGCATCTCCTTTCTCCTGACGGATACGGACCTTTTTGACCTGTTCCTCGACTATCACATTCATGATGCGCTGGAGAGCCTCATCCTTAGAAATCTTGGGAGAGACGCGTTCCCCATCTGCAAGTATCCCGCTCTTCTCAAAGGTTCCCCCCGGGATCTCTCCATACTGCCCGTTGATGGCATTGAGCACACCCTCCTTCTCCCCGCTGAATACCACTCGCTGTCCCTTGTAGGTCCGCTCTCCCTTACACACCGAACGATACTGCCAGTAGGGGATATACCGGCAATGGGGAGATCCCTCGATACCGGCAATCTGGACTGCCCGCTTTGCATCAATCTTCAATGGCAGATGGAGGATCTCCGGTCCTACCAGCTCCTGGCTGCTCACCTCTGGGACTAGGGATACAACCTCCAGTATGATGCGGAGAGGTCGGTTGAGCACGTCAGCAAGTACGGCCTCGCCGGCTCTGGCAGCAAGATCAGTAGGCCCCCACCGGGTGCAGGTTTGGGGTTTCAGGTTCTCATTCATGGTGAAGAGCAGTTTCTTACAGGTGATATCCTGTTCACCGACGCGGAGCTTAAAGTTGCGGGCATCGAATTCTCCTGCCTCGCGGGGTTCATCAGAGACCATGATCACCACGCAATCCTCTCCCTTCATGGCAGAAAGATCAAGAGGGGACTCCAGGTCATCGACCTCATACGCGGCAAAAGAAAAAATGCGACGTATCGCATCTTTCGCCCTGGTTCGCATTTCTGAATCCATCTATATCAAATTGCCCGTATGAGATAGAACAATTTTTCTATTGCGAAGGGTGAGTGTACCTGATGAACCTCCCGCTGAAATTTGTCAATAATCGCATTGAAGAATTCGCGATGCAGGTCACCTATCAGCCGGCGGAGAATACGGGTACTATTATTTACAATCTCTCACTCATCCGCACCGAGGATCTGGAGTTCGCGGTCACCATGCTCAAAAATGCCTACCGGGCGGGTCTTTCGGTGAGCGATCGGGTGAAGTTCCTGAAGGAAGGGGAAACACTGGAAGATTTCGTCATTCAGAAGGGATACACGGGGATCTGTACCATGTGCTCCCTCACCCTGGATGGATTGCTCCTCAAACAGGGGATCCCTCTCCGCGCTATTGGGGGAGGAGTAGTGGAGATTGAGGACCGGATGCCCCGCCGGTTCACCCACTTCATTCTGTATGAATATACCACCATCGACCCTCTGGAAGTGCTCGTCTCCCAGGATATCACCTCTATCTCTATGGTCATGCACCGGGGCAGGGGAACCATTCTCGGGAACATACGGGAGTGCCACATGGAGGCGGAATCAAGAGTCACCCTTCTCCTTGATGATCTCGCCTCAATCGGGTTCACCGGTATTCTTGATATGGGCGCACCCAACGTCCCCCTCCTCGGCGTCCCCGTCACCCCTCAGTACTTCGGGGTAGCGATGGTGGGGGGGACAAACGCGATGGCCGCGATCAAGGAGAGCGGGCGTCCCGTGGTGACCAGGGCGATGAAGGGACTTCTCGATATCCAGTCGATGGGCTGTATCGACGATTTTTAAGTACCATCGATCTCCTGCCGGAACACATAAGGAGTATTGAGTAATAAAAAATCATACCTCTTCTGGTACCCTCCGTCGCGATCCCATCTCCAGATGGAATCCCCCCATGCTCCCTATCTCGACTATGATTATATAGGGATGGCGCCCAGAACATCATTGATGATTCCCGGCTGGGATAACCACCTCCCGGAACCCCAGGAGAGGACGGTGGACGAAGTCCGCCAGGTACTCGCTACACCGGAGTGCCCCTGCTCCGGTCCCCTTTATTATATGTACCGGGATCTCTCCAGGGATGACCGGGACCGGCACTGGCTTGCACGGAAGCACCTCCGCTACGATATCACCGTTATCCCGCCCCTGACCCTCTGCGGAGAGTACGTCAAGACCAAGGGGCACTACCATCCCGATGCACCATCCGGTACCGGCTACCCGGAGCTGTACGAGATCCTCTCCGGTGACGCCCACCACCTGCTCCAGGATCGATCATTGAGCGATGCCGTCCTGATCAGGGCGTCTGCAGGAGACAAAGTGGTGGTGCCTCCGGGCTATGGGCATGTCACCATCAACCCATCTCCCGCCACCCTGATCATGGCAAACCTGGTAGCCAGCTCGTTTTCCAGCTCCTATGGGCTCTATGAGGAGCTGCATGGTGCCGCGTACTACGAGATGCTGGGCGGAGAGCTCATCAGGAACCCGTACTATCCAGAGCATATCCCGCTCCGCCAGATTGCCACCCTGGAGCACGCAGCCCTGGGCGTGGTGAGGGGAATATCTATCTACGAACTGGTGGAGCAGCAGGAAGATCTTTCTTTTCTCACCCACCCCGAACGTTATATCATGATGTTCAGGGATATCCTCGCAGATTGACCGCCGGACTCCGCTTGTGCTGGCTCTTTTTCACGAGAGCGAGTACCCGTTCCTCCACACTGGTCGTTGCATTCCACCCGTTTTTCTCAAGAGCCTCGAGAGAAGCATCGATCTCTGCGTAGGTCAGCCCAATCTCCCCTTCATCGCTCTGACCTACCCACAGGCCGGCGGAAGGGGTTTTGGTGAGGATGGGCTCAGGAACCCCCAGTGACCGGGCGAATTCGTACACCTCCCTCTTGTAGAGGTGGAGAATAGGCTGGATATCCGCGGCGTTATCCCCAAATTTGGTGCAGTACCCGAGCATATACTCGCTCCGGTTTGAGGTCCCACAGACCAGTCGGTGCTCTCGATTTGCGAAATAGTAGAGGATTGCCATCCGGATCCGGGCCATCAGGTTCCCGCTGAGGTAGGGAGAATCAGTGATTCCTGGCAATGCGTGGAATGAATCCAGGACCGGCTGAATAGGGATCACCTGGAACGGGATCCCGAGACTGCGGCAGAGGGTCTCCGCGTCACGCAGGTCCTCTTCCCTGCTCACTGCGGAGGGAAGCATGAGCCCTTTCACCTGCTCCTTACCCACCGCACCAGCGCAGAGTGTGAAGGCGACCGCTGAATCAACTCCGCCACTGAGGCCCACCACCACTCCCTCACACCCGCTCTCCCACAGAGCCCGCCGTACCATCTGTTCGATCCGCTCTTTTTCACATTTCCAGTCACAGGTCATTCTTTCCCCCCGTTATCTCATCAATGATCTGGCAGCTTCGGCATATATCACCGCATGGTTCACCGCACTTCCCGCAGGTACGAATTTCTGTCTCCACGACACTCTCCTTACAGGCAAGTTCTTCCCCTAGATTGACCAGGGCAAACTTGGTGGCAGGGTGCCGGTAGCTGTAGTCATTCAGGAGCGACCGTACCTCTCCCCGCAGGGCGTTGTGGGCGTAGGGGCACCGGCCGAACTCCACTCCCTTCACATGGAGAAGAGCGTAGAGGGCCACTTCCCGTTCTGGGATGGCCATGAATGGTTTGATCCGGGGGACAAATCCTTCTCTCTCACGGGCCGGGCGGCGCAGGCGGTCCGCATCTCCCCTGAGGATATTCATCAGGACCGACTGCGCCTCATCGTCCAGGTTGAAACCCATGGCAAGTCTGGTTGCCCCCACGTTGCGAGCGTAGCGGTTGAGAGCATACCTCCGCAGCACCCCGCAGTAGGAACAGGAGAGCGATTCACCCTTCTTCTGGAGAACCTCCTCCAGGGTGAGGCCGAAGGTCTCTCTGAAGGAACCCCCGACCCACTCCACACCACAGGAGGAGGCAAGCCGCCGGATCTGATCCAGATGCCGGTACCCCTGGATACCCTCATCGATGGTAATACCGATCAGCGTTATATCCCGGCGTTGCCCAAGGAGCCGGGAAAGAAACCAGAGGAGGGCACTGCTGTCCTTTCCCCCGCTCAGGGCTACCGCTACCCTATCACCGGAACGGAGCCACCCGTTCCGGCGGATGGTCCGCTTGACACGGCTTTCGAAGTCCATAGTGAAGTGCCCGG
>JAJRCM010000077.1 GCA_028678965.1 Methanomicrobiales archaeon
ACCTTCCACCCACTCCTGCCCAGACCACGTGCTGAGTGGCGGACTTTGACACTCTCCTGATCGCGGAACTGACCTGCTCCTTTTGTTGAGCCCAGATCTCTGCTGCCATGCCCTTCACCCCATCCTCCCCTCCAACCTCTCCGGGGTCAGAACAGACCAGCCGGGCAATACGGCGGAGTGCACCATCATAATCGGGGGGCTTCCGGTCAGGGGTTTCACAGGAATACTCCCCAAGGGTGATATAACCTAGCAGAAGGTGGACATCAGCGGTAATGGCAAAGTACTCTGCACTCAGAGTGGTTAACCTCCCGTTCACCGTCAGGTTGCGGACAAAGGAGGGAATGCTCGTGCGAAGGAGCCCGGTATACACAAGATACCCCTTTTGGAGACGGTGAAGATCGGTCAGTCCCTGAAGGGAGTGGAGATCCAGAAGCGGGATGATATCGGTCGTTGTGCTCCCCATATCCACCAGAACTGCTCCTTGGTAGTGGGGAAGAAGGTAGTCTGCGGCGGCAAGCCAATTGGCAGCGGCAAGGGCTGGTACCGGATCCCGATGGAATCGGCCATCTGTCCCATAGAACAGAGCATGAGGAAAGACGTGCTGTACGGTCCGGACAATCCAGTAGATACCCTCCTGTTTACTAACGAAACAGTCAGTAAGTTCTCCCGACATCACCACTGCTGCATCCTCCCCCCTGTACTGTCCAAGAAGCTCCCCAAGTGGAGCACCGCTCCATAGCGGACAGTAATGGATATGCACACCGTCACTATCTGCAACCTTGAGGTTTGCTCCACCCACATCGATGCCAATCATGATCGGAGAATGTTCCCATATTTCGTGAACCGTACATGTCCTGACAGATGAACCCTCTCTGGCAAATGACCGTGGGAAGCAGCAATGAGGAGGTCTGCGATCTCCTCCTTCATGACCGCTGCAATACCGATCAGACTGGTGGTCATGCGGGGGTTCACATCGACGACGTACACCCGGTCAGCTACCACCACATCCACCCCAGCATATCCCTGGCACCCCAGCACCCCTACTGTTGTTCTCGCGACCTCAACTATCTCCTCAAACCGGGGATGGTCTATAGGGGTCTCTCCTCCCAGGTACTCAAACCTGCCCCCCTCCATCCTGATATCCTGCCGGTTCAGAGCGAGGGGGAGAGGGGGCTTACCGCTGAAATAGAGGCATGCTTCACCCACCACGCGACCGGCAATCAGGCTGACACTCAGATGATCGCCCTCGATAAACTGTTGTCCGAATTCGTCCTCACCGGGAAGATCGGTGGTTAGTCGCACCCCGACAGCCCCGCATCCCATCACTGGTTTTACAACTTTTTGCCCGGTGAGAACCTCCCCGGGGACCGAAATGCCATGGGCAGCAAGAATTCTTCCGGTTTTTAGTTTGTGTGCACAGAGTGCTGCATTCATGCTCCCGCACCCCAGGTTATGGGTATGCTGTTCCAGGATGCGGGTGAACCTTGCCAGAAGGTGATCAGGGGCGATTACCAGCCCTATGTCACACTGCGGAGCGAGCCGGGTCAGCTCAGTTTCAAAATTATTGCCCTCCGGTACCACCGCCTCGTGCCCGCACCGCTCAAAACTTCCAGTGAGTACATCGAGCATTGCCTTCCCTTCGGGGGCCAGTGCCGGTTCATGGATAATCGAATATTCCGCGAGCAATGCCTTCATTACCTATACTTGCGCATACCCGCTCTTGACCCTGATGGTGATCATCTATTTTTCTGATGACCGCACATAGTCTCCGGGAGAATGAAACCACGGATATTGCTCACCAACGATGATGGGATCTCATCAGCCGGCCTCTGGGCGGCCTATCATGCGCTCTCCCCTCTCGCTGAGGTTACCATCGTGGCACCTGCAGCACAGCAGAGTGCGGTAGGCCGATCGATCTCCATATTCGAACCCATCCGCGCTGATGAGGTCACTATCAACGGTGTTCGGGCTATCTCAGTCAGTGGAAAGCCCACCGATGCGGTTATTATCGGCCTGTTTGCCCTCCATCTCGACCCCGTACTGGTGGTTAGTGGCATCAATATTGGGGAGAACCTTTCTTACGAATCGATCATGACTTCGGGCACGGTCGGGGCAGCACTGGAAGCATCAAACCAGGGGGCACGAGCAGTCGCGTTCTCTCTCCAGGTGGAGGACCAGGGGGATAAATTTGAAGATCCAAGGTTCTACCGGCGCAGTTTTGACCAGGCCGCTGACGTAGTACGGGATATCTGCCAGAAACTGCTCCGTTATGGATTCCCCCCTCATGCCGATGTCATCAATGTCAACATCCCTTCGGTCGTCAAGAGAGGGTACGAGATCACCCGACTGGCACCCAAACTGTTCAAAACCGGTGTTGAAAAGCGTCTCGATCCACGTGGGAGGCCGTACTACTGGATCAATGGGCCGCTTCAAGCCGACGCTGATGAAGGGACTGATGTGTATGCAGTCGCAAGGGGAGCAATTTCCATCACCCCCATCACCCTGGATTGTACGGCGTTCCCCGCGAACGAATCCCTCCGTCAGCTCTTCTGTTCACCCCAGCAGTAACCCGCATCACATCCTTGATATGGAGGGAAAGTAACCATATGGATGTGCAGCCTCCATCAGCCCTTGATTTAAAGAGAGCGGCCGGATTCAAGGCCGTCAATCTTGTGGAAGACGGGATGAACATTGGCCTGGGAACAGGTTCCACTGTCCACTTTGCGTTGGAGCGATTAGCCGAAAGAGTCCACGAGGGGCTCCACATTAAAGGAGTCCCTACCTCTCTGCATACCGAATTCCTCGCACGGCGTCTTGGGATCCCGCTCACCACACTGGATGAAGTCGATCTTCTCAATCTGGCAATTGATGGTGCAGACCAGGTGGATCAAAGTGGCTACCTGATCAAAGGGCGCGGGGCCGCCCTTACCAGGGAGAAATGCGTGGCGGATGCGTCAAAATTTTTAATCATCGTGGTGAGCGAGGAGAAGTTGACCGATCGACTCTCAGGCCCGATTCCTGTGGAGGTCCTGCCCTTTGCCCGCGGGCATGTGGCCCGTGCCATCCGCCGCATGGGGGGCACAGCAGTCCTGAGGGAGGGGGCGGATAGGGATGGTCCAGTTATCACTGATAATGGAAATTTCATACTTGATTGCACCTTTCCCTCTATCGCGGACCCACCTGTACTGGAGGAGGCTATTGAGCAGATACCTGGCGTTATTTCCTGTGGGTTATTTACGGCATTTACAAAAAAGACCGTCGTAATCGTGGGTCAATCATCCGGTGTAGAGGTACGATCATTTTGAGATGGTCTCACGGAGCTCCTGGATAAGATCCAGCTGATATTTCGCTTCCTTCTTTTTTTCCGCTTCAATAATCCCCATAATCTCCGCGATCGTCCGGGTAAGACGATATATCTTCACCGGCCTCCCTTTGCTCTCTGTCTTCTTCGCCTTGCTGCGTATCCATTCGACGCCTCTGAGCTGCCGCATTGCCATGCTCACCTCAGGCTGGCGGAGATCAGTACCTCGTTCGATCATCCGGGAAGTCGCTTCATCGGTAGTGGAAAGGTAAACGAGCACCCGGGCAACGTTGCGCTTCAGGCCAAGCCCGATAAAGAGGTTGATGATTTTTTCTTCCTTGTCGGTGAGGGTTAAATAATTGGAAGGTTCCACCCTTTCACTCCTGGATTATTATATTTTCTTTTTAATAATAGTTTAAAAATATTTTTGTATAAAGCCCTGTACTTCAAAATCGCATTTTTAATGGTGATAAAAGAAGTAAAAAATTTCAGAGAAGTCCCAAGTTGGAGAGATCAGAAAGGATTTTCTGGACAGCCTTTTTGGCATCCTCCGGTTTCTTCCCACCAGTAATAATCAGTTTTCCTGATCCGAAAAGCAGAACCACAACTTTTGGCTCCTCTAGACGGTACACAAGCCCCGGGAACTGCTCGGGTTCATATTCAATACGCTCAAGATTGAATCCTACCGCGATTTTATTCAGGTTGATAGGAGTATGCAGGTCAGCGGAGGTGACGATGTTCTGGATCTTATAGGTGAGCTTTTCCGGTATCTTGATACCGAGGGATCGGAGCTGGTTCCCCAGTATCTCAAGACCCTTTCCCAGGCTTTCAATACTCTTTGCTCCGGTCAGAACCAATTTTCCAGATCCGAAAACGAGCGCTGCAATCTTTGGATCCTGCATTCGCAACACGACACCTGGAAATCTCTTCTTATTATATTCTGCGTCAGGAATTTTCGATGCCAGATCTGCCAGATCAAGAGAATCGCTGACCTTTGCGGAGGCAACAATATTCTCAATTTTGAGTGATTCTTCCGGTCGCGCACTCATGTTTATAAATAGCTTTTGGACAGTATATAAACAGTTGGATAGCGATGTTCAGGCTATATTCTATATAAAGAAATTGAATCCATCAGAAGGTTCTGCTACCTAAATGGCGAGTTTGGGACGGTAATCCTTCGCTGAACCCGATGCCTCATGGGGGGCTTGCATGCATAATGGACCCCATTATCCAATTTGGGCTAACTGCTGCTTATTGTCCTTAGATATATTCGTTGCTGCGGCGTGCAAGCACATAATTCGTGATGAACTCAAATCAATAAGTCTTCGATCGATAACTGCCGGTTTCCTTTCCATCGCAATACCGTTTGCATTTGCATATCCCGGCATTTAAGAAAGTACTGAACATACTGTGCGAGCGGCAAAATTTACCGGGCACACCATACGTGCTCCTGACACAAGCTCCCCCAATCACTCCCTAGAGCAGATAGAGCCACAGCACGGACCCGGCAAACGAAGAAAGCAGCCATCCGAGCCCGGTAAGGCACCCTCCTTAGATGGTGATATTCCGCGGGCCATATTTTTCGATGTACTTGCCAGTGAACGGTACTGCAATGGCAAAGAATGCAAGAAAGACCGAAAAGGGCAACAAGATCTCGTTTACCATAACCGACTGCCCCAAGGTCGTGGTGAAGTACGCCGTGAGCGGTGCGACAAAAACACTCCACGCATAAACTGATCCAAGACAGAGATTGATTATCAAACCGAGTACGACAAGAACCCAGCCCCCCTTTTCAGCATCCATCCCTAAGATCTTATCATTAAACTCACTCATTCCCACAATCCAAAATGATAGAAGGATTACTCCATTTTTACGGTGCCGACCAGGAATCTGAATTGTATGGAGGTGCGACCATCTTTATAATCTCTTCCACTATCTCGGGATTTGCTAGTGTAGTTACATCACCAACATCTTTTTTGTTCGATATCGCCCCAAGGACACGCCTCATAATCTTTCCTGATCGGGTCTTTGGCATATCAGATACAATCCATACTTTTTTCGGTTTAGCTATAGGCCCGATCTCCTTAGCAAGGGCATTGGAAATCTTTTTCTCAAGTTCAACGCTCGCTTTGAACCCGGGTTTCAGTACGACATAAAGATCTGGGACTTTACCTTTGATTTCGTCTATAACCGGAACAACTGCAGCCTCTGCTACTTCGGAAACAGTGAGTGCCGCCGATTCGAGTTCCTTTGCTCCAAGCCTGTGTCCGGATACATTAATGACGTCATCTATTCTGCCCAGTATACGGTAATAACCGTCTGCATCCTGGACAGCCGCATCACCAGCCAGATATGGCCAGTCTCTCCAGTCCTTGCTGTTTTTATTTTTGCAGTATCTTTCATAATAGGTACTGACATACCTATCGCGGTCACCCCATATCGTCTGGAATGAGCCGGGCCATGGATTCTGGATGCATATAGTACCTGCCTTCCCTGCCCCCCGGGGAATTACTTTCCCATCTTCGTCATAGATAATAGGATGAATTCCAGGCATACCGTGACCTGCACTCCCCGGTTTCATGGGTTTTAGAGCA
>JAJRCM010000078.1 GCA_028678965.1 Methanomicrobiales archaeon
AAAGCCATGACTGCGGTGAAGGAACTGGGGTGTTATCCCGCAGTGGAGGTCGGGGAATGGAAGTGACGGTGCGGAAAAAAGAGGGGATTATTGCGACCTTCACCGCTCCTCCTTCCAAGAGCTATACCCACCGTGCCCTGATCACCGGGGCTCTTGCCCAAGGCCCATCGCGGCTCTCCCATCCGCTCATCTCCGATGATACCCTAATTACTATCCGAGGTCTCCAGGCACTGGGGGTATCGATTGAAGGAGGGGAGCAACGTCTGATTATTGACGGGACAGGAGGGAAGCTTACCTGCCCTGCAGGAGCAGAGATCAATGTGGATGAATCAGGGACCAGCATGCGGTTTTTCATCACCCTCACCCTCCTTTGTGGTACCCCTGTCGTCATGCGTGGGAGCTCACGAATGCACCAGCGCCCCATTGGTCCTCTGGTGACAAGCCTCCGCGACCTGGGAGGGGAGATCACCTATCTCGAGAAGGAAGGGTACCCTCCTCTCACCATTGGGGGTGCACTTAATGGCGGAACAACGAGCATCAGAGGTGGTGAAAGCAGCCAGTTCCTCTCCTCTCTCCTCCTCACTGCTCCCTATGCGCAGAGGGATGTGGAGATTGAATGCGAGGGGAGTCCGGTCTCACGTTCGTATATTGATGTTACCATCGATGTCATGCAGTCATTTGGGGTGGGTGTGGAGAGAAAAGGCTATTCGAACTACCGAGTAACTGCTGGAAATCACTACTGCCCAACAGAGTATACTGTCGAAGGTGACTATTCTTCTGCATCGTATTTTTTTGCCATACCTGCAGTCTGTCGAGGGCGGGTGAGCGTGAACGGGCTCAACCCGGTCTCCAGCCAGGGGGACCGCCAATTCCTCGATATCCTGATCGCTATGGGCTGTGGGGTTCGGTATACCAGCAACGGGGTGGAGATCTGGCGTGAACGTGAACTCAGCGGAGTGACGGTGGACATGTCGTCCTCTCCGGATACGGTGCAGACGTTATGCGTGGTCGCTGCCTGTGCATCAACACCTACCACCATCACCGGCATCTCCCATCTCCGTCTGAAAGAGAGCAATCGTATTGAAGATACTGCAGCAATTCTCGCTTCCCTGGGAGCCAGGGTTACCACGGGACCTGACTGGATCTCTATTCTTCCCAATCCCCTTCATGGGGGGACAATCAATCCCCGCAATGATCACCGGACCGCCATGAGTTTCGCCATTCTGGGATTGCGGGTGGGGGGCATCACTATCCTGAATGCAGAGTGTGTCACCAAATCCTTTCCCACGTTCTGGCCGGTGCTCGCTCAGTCAGGAGTACTATGAAGATTGTCATCATCGGGTTCCGAGGCACAGGAAAAACGGTTATCGGTGCACGGCTCGCAGAACGGTTGGGGCGATCATTCATCGATACCGATACCTGCATCGAGGAGCAGGAAGGGATGCGTGTGCAGGAGCTGTTCGCGAAACGCGGTGAACCGTTCTTCAGAGCACGGGAGAGGGCGGTGGTCCAGTCGCTTCGGCATGAGCGATCCGCGGTTATCAGTACCGGAGGAGGAATAATTCTCGAACCCACAAATATTGAGGCACTCCGGGAGGGAGGTACCGTTTTCCTTCTTGAAGCTCCGCGTGAACAGGTGATGACCCGTATCGTTGGGAGCGGTCGGCCGCCCCTGACCGCTCTTCCCCTAGCGGAGGAGATTGATCTGATGCTCCGTCAACGGCAGCCTCTGTACCGGCAAGCCGCAGATTTTTGTCTGAATACCGAAGGACTAACAATAGAGGAGGTGTGTGATCGCATCGTCGCGCTGCTCTCCCAGGGGCCTATCTCGCCCTCAAACCGGAGCGCCCTCAGAGCGTTCATTCAGAAGCTCCCTCTTTCCCATGAAGAGGCACAAACCTGCACTGGACTCCTGGATGAGGTTCCCATCAATCCCACCCTCCGCCTCTGTGCCGTGGCAGGGAACCCGGTCTCCCATAGTCGAAGCCCCCCTCTCTTCAACCACCTTTTCTCCATCTATAGACTCAATTTTTATTATACCCGCATCCAATGGGATGTGATCACTGACATCATCAAGGCTTTCCGCCGTTTGGATATGCGGGGATTGAGCATCACCATCCCCTTCAAGGAACTGGTGATGCCCTTCCTTGATGAGGTCGATGAAAACGCTGCGGCGATCGGGGCAGTGAACACCGTGGTGCAGTGCGGAGGGAGTTTGGTAGGGTACAACACCGATTGGCAGGGAATCAGAGAGCCGCTCAGCCACCTGCAAGGATGCCGCGCTACCATCCTGGGTGCCGGTGGGGCTGCTGCCGCCGCAGCATTCGCCTGCCGAGATCTGGATATGGAGGTATCCATCCTCAACCGGACACCGGAGCGGGGAGCGAAGCTTGCTGCACGGTTCGGGTGTCGGTGGGGAGCACTATCCGACCTCCCGAACTGCAGATCTGATGTGGTGATCAATGCCACCCCCGTCGGTATGGAACCTGACACCTCTTTGCCTATTAACCCCGAGGACTTAAAACCTGGGATGACGGTCTTTGACCTGGTATACACGCCAGCGGAAACTCCCCTGCTCCAGGAAGCTCATGCACGGGGGTGTGCCACCATCAGCGGGGTGAGTATGTTTTTACTCCAGGCAAAGGAACAATTCCGGTTATTTACCGGTATCAATGTACCCCTTAAACGGGTAGAGGAAGCGATGGGATGAATACCTTTGGAAGAACGTTTCGTGTTACTACCTTCGGGGAGAGCCATGGCCCTGCTATCGGTGTGGTCATTGATGGCTGTCCTCCGGGGATCCGTCTGGAAGCAAAGGATATCCAGCCGCTGCTCGATCGGAGGAGACCGGGGAAAAGTCCCCTGGAATCCCCCCGTCAGGAAATGGACCGCGTGGAGATACTCTCTGGTATATTTGAGGGAATAACGACCGGGACACCAATCGCGATGATCGTGTTCAGCCATGATGCCCGACCGGATGAGTACAGTGCTCTACGGAATGTCTTCAGACCAGGTCATGCCGATTACACCTTTCACCACAAGTACGGGATCCGAGACCACCGTGGTGGCGGACGTAGCTCAGGGCGGGAAACGGTGGCAAGGGTGGCAGCGGGGGCACTGGCAATGAAATGCCTTCTCCAGGCTGGCATCACGATACAGGGACGGATCCTCCATATCCACGGGTCAACAACCCCAGAAGGTATGGAACAGGAGATACGTCGTGCCCAGGAGAAAGGGGATTCCGTCGGGGGCGTTATTGAACTTTCAGTAACGGGGTGTCCTGCTGGTCTCGGTGATCCAGTCTTTGGGAAGCTGGATGCCTGCATTGCCGGAGCACTGATGGGCATCGGGGGGGTGAAGGGAGTGGAAATCGGTGACGGGTTTCCGATATCTCACTTCTATGGCAGCGAGGCAAATGACGGGATGAATCGGAACGGGTTCCTGAGCAACCATAGCGGGGGCATCCTTGGTGGGATCAGTACCGGGAATACCATTGTTGTCCGATGTGCCGTGAAACCGACGCCCTCAATCGCCCTCCCCCAGAAAACGATTACCACCTCTTCCGAAGAAACCGTGATCACTCTCAAAGGGAGGCATGATCCGTGCATTGTGCCCAGGGTGCTCCCCGTCGCTGAGGCGATGATCGCGCTCGTGCTCTTCGATGCACTTCTTGAACAGATGAAATACCGGCAATATATCTCTGAAACGGAGGAAAAAACCTCAAAAAAATAAGGGATAGCCGAAAGTCACCCCGATTCATCGTTGAAATACCATTGAGTATCGGGGATCACCCTTGTTCGTTTTTTATTGACATGATCCCTCGCCGTTTGGCAATCCCGAGATGCTACCATAGAGGTATCTCCAAAACTCGGAAATCCTTACCTTCTGCCGGTGATCGAAAAACGGGAATCGCCCTCCTGTTTGAGGAAAGCACGAATCAGAAAGAGTTTATCTGACTGCTTCTACACCTTTTTAACAGAAGCGGCGACCTGGGCATCATTGAATGTGGCGAAAGGTCTCAAAATAGCCGATTCTTTGTACGACTCCATCAACACGGTGAATCGATCCATGGAAGAGAGTAACATTATCTGGACATCGAACTGGTTTAATGGTGTGAAAGGGCATCAGTGCCGGATAGCCTATGATGAGCGTGGGAACAACCTTCTCGAGCTGTTGGAGTACTCGGACGGTGAACGGCACCGGTTTGAATGGCAGGGTGAGACCCTGATCCGTGGGACCGGATTCAGCCGGCTCGGGCTCCGCTGCTTGGAGGTGCCAGAGGCGGTGGTGCAGGAAATTAAGGGGTTTTTAAAATCAATTCCACGGGGAACGAAAGTGACCCGAAATATACCCTGAAGCCCTTGCTCTGGAGATAGGTATCAATCTGAACGTTTCTTGTTCTTACGAGAAAGGGGCGGGTAACGGGTGGACGAATGTTTGTATCGCGAACGGCAGTCTCTCAGCGGAAAAGCAAGGGGAGGGCCTTTCCTCCTCCCTCATCCTACACTTCGAGAGTCTCTTTCTGAAAGATCTTCCCGTTGTCTGATGGTCTCTGCTGGGAAGAAATAATTACTTCAGTCGCAGTGAGCCGAATGGTGTCTCATATCCCTGCGCAATGACTGATGCGCCAAGGAGCGGAGCATCTCCTCTAAGGGTGGTGAGCTGGAGCAGGGGGGGAGGGAGGAACCGGTCGATATATTCCCCGATGGCCGGAAGGAGAAGATCCGCATTGCGGGTGATGACCGAACCATCAAACACTATCACCTCCGGGTCATAGGCTACCACCACATTGGAAGTGCCCCGGGCATTGATCCTTCCCAGATCCTCCATGAATCCGAGTGCCTGGGTATCACCATCTCGTGCCATCCTAAAAATCTTCTCTGCAGACAGAAAAGACTCTTCCTTCAGTGAATATCCCCGGGCTTTACACCACGTGCGGAAAAATTGTGGTATAAATCTTCCCGAGGCATATCCCTACCAGTGACCGGTATGCCCGCATCAGCAGATCAGATGATACACCGTATCAACAGAAAAGTGGCCAATCTCTGCAGCATTCCCCTTTTTCCCTAATAGAAGCCTTCCGTTGGCAATAATTCCCCCGCCAATGCCAGTAGAGATAGTGATATAGGCGATATTCTTTTTTCCCAGAACGCCCCCATAGAGCGCTTCTCCGATCACCCCTGCATGGCAATCATTGGCGATATAGACCGGTACATTTAATGCTGATTCGAGGGGTGTCGTGAGAGGGATATGCCGGAAGGGAATATTGGGGGGGTTGATGAGCATCCCTCTCGACGTATCAACCGGACCGGCAGCACTGATCCCGATCCCTTGGATCCTTTGAGGCTCATCTCCTCCCAGTGATCGGATGAGAGTTATCAGAAAGTCCGGGATTATAGTGGGAGCGCTCCCCTCGTGAGGAGTGGGAGCAATCACCTTTTTACGAATGGTTCCGTTACTTTCGATCAGACCCACCCGGGTATGTGTTGCCCCCAGATCCACCGCAACAAGGAGTGCCATAATCCACTGTTGTATGGGGGAGCTGATGCCTTTTGCGGGAGAAATTGCATTAATCCCTCCTACACAGATGATACGAAGCAGGATAGGGCATTCCCCGCACCACCACGAACGCCCTTGTGATGATGAGGAGCCAGTTATGCCTATAAGATGCTTTTTATTGATTACTTCGTGGCGATCCATGGGAAACGTTCTGCAACCGGTTGAGATGGGGGGGTGTCGATGTTCTTGAAAAGATATCCTCGTATGGAATGATCAAGGCCGGGAAAGAGACGTTCTATCTTGTAAAGAAATTGTGGGATATATCTTCAATTATTTCCCTTGGCCGGGGTGCCTGACCGGGTCAGTTCATTGGATATGGGGAATACGTTACTCCTTTGTAGAGAGCCGCGAAATGAAGTACCAGATGACCGAGCAACAGAAAGTCTATGCACGGGAGATATGCGGGCATTGCGGCGGCGCCCGGTGCACGTACTGCGATAAATTGGGGTACGTGCTGGTAGCCCAGCCTTCACGGAAGTGTCACCACTGTGAGGGAGATGGATGTATTTACTGCGGGTATACGGGATGGTATGATGTTCTTTGGAAGAATGATCCTCGTTTCTCATCCTGTATGCGGTGAAAGGCGACGATGCAGTTGTTGCCTTTTTCATCTTGAATATTTTTGACGGGTATACGGGCATTCAAATGCCTCCTCTTTATCATAGCGGAAGGTAAAAAACCTATACGGATACAATTTCCATCTGCGATAGGAGAGGATGAAGGTGGTATTCCCGATAACCAGGATGAGGCGGCTTCGTCAGCCCAATCTCTTACCCCTCTTCCAGGAACATGCTCTCCGGAAGGAGCAGATCATCGCACCGATCTTCATCGATGAGACCATTGATGAACCCAAACCCGTCAGTTCGATGCCCGGTGTGTATCGTTACACCGTCGATGGAGCCGCGACCTATGCTGCAGAGCTCCATAAAAAAGGGATCCGCGGTGTCCTGCTCTTTGGCATTCCCTACCAGAAATCAGACACGGCAGATGCAGCTTTTGCTTCAGAGGGGGTTGTCCAGCGTTCCATCAGTGCCATCCGAGACATGGTTCCGAATATCGTTATCTGTACTGATGTCTGCGCCTGCGAGTATACCACACACGGACATTGCGGTATTGTCGGGGACCGTCGAAAGAGAAGGGATGTCATCAATGATCCATCGCTCGATCTCATGGAGGCCATTGCGGTCAGCCATGCACGGGCTGGAGCGGATATCGTCGCCCCTTCCTGTATGCTGGATGGAGTGGTGGCTCATGTCCGGCTCTCCCTGGACGAAGCAGGTTTCGAGGACACTCTGATCATGTCGTACTCTACCAAATTCGCCAGTGCCCTCTATGGTCCCTTCCGTGAAGCGGCGGATTCCGGCTATATATTCGGGGACAGAACTACCTATCAGCTAAACCCGGCAAACGGAAGGGAGGCATTCCGTGAGTCAGTTCTCGATGCTGAAGAGGGTGCGGATATCCTGATGGTGAAACCGGCAGGGATGTATTTGGACGTCCTCACCTCACTCACCCAGCTGGGGCTTCCACTCGCTGCCTACCAGGTGAGCGGGGAGTATGCGATGATAAAGGCTGCCGCGGAACGAGGATGGATCAAAGAACGAGAGGTTGTCCTCGAGAGCCTCCTTTGCCTGAAGAGGGCGGGAGCTGATCTCATCATCACCTATTTTGCCAACGAGGTTGCCGGGTGGCTGGATGAAAAGTGAGGAGCTGTTCTCACGGGCAACCACTCTGCTCCCAGGGGGTGTGAGCAGTCCGGTTCGTGCCATTCGCCCCTATCCCTTCTATACAGCCTCTGCCTCGGGATCCCGCATCCATACGGTCGATGGGACAACACTGATCGATTGCTGTATGGCCTATGGACCGCTCCTCCTCGGCCATGCACACCCCGACATTCGGGCCGCCATCTGTTCCCAGATTGAGCGTGGGTGGCTTTTCGGGACACCCACTCCCGCGGAACTGGAGCTTGCTACCATGATCATACGGGATCATCCTGGCAACGAGATGGTGCGCTTTGTCTCTACTGGAGGAGAAGCGACCATGGCCGCCCTCCGATTGGCGCGGGGATACACCGGTCGTATGGATATTGTCAAGGTGGAGGGGGGATTTCACGGTGCCCACGACGCGGTGCTGGTGAAAGCAGGATCCGGGGCCACCACCATGGGAGTGCCGGACTCGGCAGGGGTAGTTCCCGACCTAGTCTCCCATACGCTCCAGGTTCCCTTCAATGATGCCCAAGCGCTGGAAGAAGTGCTTCGTTCGCACCCCGGGGTCGCTGCCCTGATCATCGAACCGGTGATGGGGAATATCGGGCCGGTCCTTCCTGAAAAGGAGTATTTAAAGGATATCCGGGAAATAACGCGGGCGCACGATGTGCTCCTGATATTTGATGAAGTGATCACCGGGTACCGGTTAGGAATCGGGGGAGCACAGGTCAGGTATGGTGTGCAACCCGACCTCACCACTCTAGGGAAAATTGTGGGAGGGGGATTGCCCATTGGTGTTCTCTGCGGACCTCGTAGGATCATGCAGCTCGTGGCCCCCTCTGGACCGGTTTACCAGGCAGGGACATTCAACGGGAATCCCTTGAGCCTCGCGGGGGGTATTGCTACCCTCCGCTGGCTCCACTCTCACCCGGATAGTTACCGGACTCTTGAGATGAAAACTCGGGCTATTGGAGAACAGGTGGAAGAGCGGCACGATGGAGCATTTGTGCGGATCGGATCAATGTTCAAATATTTCTTCCGCACCCAACCACCCCGAAACTACCGTCAAGCGAAGGAGAGCGATACCGTCAGGTTCAGGGCGTTCTGGGAAGCGATGATGAAGCAGGGAGTCTTTCTGCCCCCCTCACAGTTTGAGACAAACTTCCTCTCAACTGCCCACACAGACCAGGATATCGGGATCATCGGAGCGGCGTACCGTACATGTCTATAAAAATTGGAACTAGGGGGAGCAAACTCGCGCTCGCCCAGACTGAGACTGTCTGCCGGGCATTGTTGGAACGGAAGGTTGAGGTTGAAACGGTCATCATCCGGACTCAGGGGGATACCGACACGACCGTCCCGCTCCACGAGATTGGAGGCCAGGGAGTGTTTGTCCGGGCACTCGATGAGTCTATAGAACGTGGCGAGATCGACGCAGCGGTCCACAGCATGAAGGATATCCCGGCACAACGGCCGGAAGGACTCTGCACCTGCGCTATTCTTTCCCGAGACTCTCCTGCTGATTTCCTGGTGTTTGAGGGTGATATCAGTCACGTTACCTCCATCGGAACCTCAAGCACACGACGGAAGGCCCAGCTCCTCCGCCACGATCCCTCGATCAATATCAAACCGCTCCGCGGTAATCTTGATACCCGCATCCGTCGATTGGTCGAAGGAGATTTCG
>JAJRCM010000079.1 GCA_028678965.1 Methanomicrobiales archaeon
GCCTTGCTGATCTCGATGCGGAAGCGAAGAAACTCGAGGCAATGGCTGTCGAGAAGGGGACGGAAGCGGAGAAGGAACTGAAGAAACTGATGGAGAAGTATGCGGCAAACCGGGAAGAGATCGAGCAGAAACTCCAGAAGCTTCAGCATACCAGTAAAGATGCATGGAAGGACATGAGCGAGGGCATTGAGAAAGCCCTTGAAGAACTCAAGGTCGCCTATTCAAAGGCAAGCTCCCGGTTCAAGTGAGACGCTCGCTGCAAGATTGCAGCCGTGGGGTGCGGTTCATCAGGAGCTTGAACCCTGAAGGGTCGTCGTTACCACTCACCATTGAGCTACCATGCAGAATACCGTGAGATGAGAAAACTATGCCCGAGCTGCCTGAGGTAGAGACGGAACGACAGTATCTGCATCGCACCTCGGTTGGGAAGAGCGTCATGCAGGTCATCGTATCTGAGCCCAGGATACTCAAGGACACCACCCCACCGGCTCTGACAGTGGCATTGTTGGGGCATACGATTGTTGATACGGGGCGACACGGGAAGTACCTGTTCGCCATCCTGGAGAACGGGGCATCTCTTATCTTCCATTTCGGGATGACCGGGGGGCTTGCGATGTTCGATGATGACTACCCCTGGCCACCGTACACCCGTTTTGCCCTCCTCTTTTCAGATACGTCACATCTTACGTACCATGATCCAAGGAAACTGGGGCGGGTCTCGTTTACGACCAATTGGCGTGAGTGGATCAGGGTAAAGGGACTGGGGCCGGATGCACTCTCTGTCCAGTTCAAAGCGTTTCGAGAACAACTCGCCAACCGCAAAGGGGCGATTAAACCGTTACTGATGAACCAGGAAGTCATTGCCGGCATCGGAAATCTGTATGCCGATGAGATTCTCTTCCAGGCAGGGATTCATCCCAGGAGAGCGGTTGGATCCCTCACTATCCGTGACCTGCAGCGTATCTATACCTCCATGCGAACGATACTTCGCACAGCAATCCGGCGCAGGGCAGACGAGGCAGCCTATCCCCGCACCTATCTCATCCACCAGCGTTTCCCTGATGGATGTTGTCCAAAATGCGGAAAACTCCTGGAACACTTGTCGATGAATGGGCGTACTGCCTATTTCTGCCCGGACGATCAGCCCTATGAAGCGTAAGGTGCTGAAGGATCTGGAGGATGAGATCATATCCTGCGCCAGGTGCAGGCTTGCAGCATCCCGGCAGCACGCAGTACCAGGAGAGGGTCCAGAGATGGCAACCGTACTGCTCATTGGTGAAGCACCAGGGCGTGAAGAGGATCGAGCGGGTCGGCCGTTCGTGGGAAGAGCAGGGGCTATTCTCACCAGTCTCCTCTCCATCGCAGGATTGGGGCGGGATGGCGTGTATATCACCAGTGTGATCAAATGCCGGCCTCCTGATAACCGTATGCCGAAAAGGGACGAAATAACGACCTGCTGTCCGTATCTTGAACGCCAGATTGCTCTCATCAAACCACAGGTGATTGTACCAATGGGGGGGGTGGCGACAATTGCTGTGTCCCTTGTTCTGGGAGTAGATATAAAGCCGATCGGCAATGCCCATGGGAAAGCGGTGACAGCGACCGTTCCGTGGGGCGAGGTAATCGTGCTCCCTACCTACCATCCTGCGGCGATGACCCATAATCCGCGGATGAGGGAGCCGCTCGAGAGGGACTTTGCCGCACTGAAGGTGGTTCTGGGCAATCACCTGAAGAGGGATATCTGATAAGTGGATAGGTGAGGCCGGTGAAAAGGTACTCTCTGTAAAAAAGAGATAGATTCAGATATAGCGGGCTTTCTTTGAGAGTTTTCGTGGCGTGTAGAGCGGACGGCGGGGCATCCCTTCTACATCCTTTTCAACCGCTGTAGCGAGTGCCTCAAGGGTCATCACTTCTTTGTGAGGTCTGTTCGGCGCCGATAGCTTTCTTACCGTGACCGTAAGGGACTTCTCCTCCACCTCCCGATCCCCGACCACCACAGGGTAGGGAACCCAGTCCATACCTGCCATCCGTACCTTCTTGTTCACGCTCTCTTCCCGGTCATCAAGGTCAGCCCGGAAGCCTCGGGCATTCAGTTGGTTGCATACCTCTTCGGCATACACCAGGTGGCGTTCTGCGACCGGGATGATGCGCACCTGGGTGGGGGAGAGCCATGTAGGTAAACTAGGGACCGGCTGGTGGGCAGTTCCCTCCAGAAGGGCGCAGATAACCCGTTCGATACTTCCCGTGGGGGAACAGTGAAGGATGGGGGGGCGGATCCGCACCTCATCCTTCATGTAGGAGATATCGAAGCGGGTGGAGCTCTCCACATCGATCTGGACGGTAGGATTCTCTATGGGTCGTCCCTGACCGTCAATCGCCGCGAGATCGATCTTTGCCACCCAGTAGTGGATCCGCTCGCTGAGTATTTCGATAAGGAGGGGAACACCGGAAAGCGTGACAATCTTCTGGACCCAGTCATGGTAGGCCTCGTAGAAGTCCGTGGTGCACCGAAAGACGCCGACGAGGATGGTCTCCAGGTCCTTCCCTGACTGCCACCCCATCTGGAGCTGCTCCTCAAAGCACCGCATCGCCTCGTCCATGTCGGTGCACAGGGTATGCATATCCGGCATGGTGAACGCACGGAGCCGTTTTAACCCGATCACCTCTCCCTTCTGTTCGTGCCGGAAGGAGTAGGTAGAGAGCTCGTACATCTTGAGGGGTAGGTTATTGGGAGAGATATGCATATCATGCATCATCGAAAACATTCCAAAACAAGCCGCAAACCGGAGCATCATGTCCCGCGTCCCGCTCTTGAACCGGTACTGGCGCTCCCCGAATTTCGCGGCGTGCTCATTGATCGCCCGGTCATCAAGGTCGTACATCACCGGCGTTTCCACCGGGTACCCCCCATAGGGAAGAACCTTCATGAGCACATAATCGGCGAGAAGGTCACGGATCAGTTTCCCGCGGGGCATCCAGCGGAGGTGACCAACATCACTCCGTGGTTCATAATCGACAAGCTCCTTGGATCGCATCAGCTCCACGTGAACCGGTTCTCCTCCTGCCGGGGTGGAAACTCCCAGCTCCTTCTTGAGGAGGCAGCCGAAGGGCGAGTCATCCATAAACTCCTCCACATCCTTCTTCTTGCCATCCGGGGTCAGGACGAACCACTCATGGGTGACGTCTTTCTTTCCTGCTTTCACGGCACCTTCTTCAGGAGTGATGGTCTTGGAGAGCTCGGCAAGGGGATGGCCTTTGCAGGAAAGGGTGAAGGCTTTGTACCACCCAAACGGCGCCCGCCGCACCGTGTACCCATCGGTAGAGAGGCCCTGCTCCATTTCCTTGAGCACGGTCACTGCGACAGAGGGAGAAGCGAGGTCGCTCGACAGGTGCGCATAGGGATAAAGCATGATACGGTCGACACCCAGCTTCTCTGCAGTCTCTCGGATCTCGGTCACAGCCCGCTGAATCACCGTGGGGGTATCCTGTTCATCTGTTGCCTCAACAGCACAGAACGCCACCAGTA
>JAJRCM010000080.1 GCA_028678965.1 Methanomicrobiales archaeon
ATATTCTCAGGCACCACCCGCCAATCGAATCAATCTTCTGCCGTCTTTTCACATACCGGTATCACTCTGTATGTGATTCAGGGGAAATATCACTGTCTGTATCATCTACTTTCTCTATCCATAGGTTATTTTTCTGAAGCTTCTCCTTTAAGGCACTGAAAGATATTACGGGGTGATGGTGCCATACCTTGCCGTACTTGCACCCCTGTTCGACCTCATTGCACAGTTTCCTCAGTCGCTCCTGCCAATATTGCCTCTCCTTCAGCACCTTATCTCTCTGTTCTTCATCCACAGGTATCCCTTCTTCAACGGACCCCTCATCCACTTTTAAACCTCAGTAATCACATCGCTACTACCAAGAGTGAAGGGATAAAGGTTTCCTGCTCCACAAAATCGTATCTCCTACACATATCAACCGTTCTCTCACTCCTCTCCAAGGGAGAATGGGATACCAGGTACCCATCTCTCACTCCCGTTGTACAATGGTCAATACTCAATGCCTTCTTTCAGTATAGAAGAGGGATCGGCAGGTATGCGAATGGGGGGCTATTCGACATGAGGAAAATGGTCCCTCTTTCCATGGGAGCGATGGATATGTTTATGCTTGAAGGTCTCAGTGAACGGGCAAAAATTGGCAAAATTCTGATCGCTGCTTCATTAATTATCAGAACAGTCATTGTTTGCGTCGTGGTGGGTATTCTCTTTCTTTCACCAATATTCAGGAATGTTTCCACTCTCGTGTTCGTCATATTTGGCGGTCTTGTTATCATCATGATTTGTGGGTTATTGTTTGGAGTATACGCGTTCTTCGCCAGTCAAAGGGGTGATTTTAACGCTGCGGGGATGTATGCTCTCATCGGGAGTGCCCTTCCCCCACTTGATGTCGTCATGGCTGCCGGGGCGATATTCTGTCTTATCAGCGGCGAAGCGGCAAATAAAACAAGCTGAATGGGGACCCCCCCCACTCCTTCATTGAGAAAGTGCTGCAAACAGGAAAGTCCGGTACCAAGAATTGCCAGGGTCTCAGGAAGAGCCTCCAGAACAATGATGATACCAGCAGTTTCCGGTTTCTCAGCTACCGTTCCTGTTCCTCCTGCTGCACCAATTCTGGATTGTGCCCAGCCAGTCGCAATTGCCCCACCAACAAAGGCAATTCCAACCCAATTGGAACTGCCCATTCGGTCATTTCACTCACCTCCCTCGAATGATGTTAAAAGGTACCCAGTGCGATTTTCCACATCTTCAATTCGCGAGCGAAGAACCCTGCACACACGACTCCACCGTTATATCGTCGTGGATGACACAATCCCTATTCATTCGATATGTACAGCATTGGCACATGAAATCTGAACATCGTTTTTCCATATATTCGCACTGGATGTTCTCGATGTGGAAGCTATACTCATACCACCACCTTACGCGCTACCCCGTACCATACCTCCTAATTCGAGATTCTTACAAAATATGGTGAATTTGGAGACTCAGGGGATTCGCTCATCAATAAAATTCTCGATAAATTGATCGAAATTGAAAAAAATAACATAAAATAGGAAATATTTTTCTGAATTCGTTTGTTCACGATACGAGGATCGGGCTGGGTTCTTATCGGGGTGCTGAAAGGTAGCGACTCCCTTCAAATTCCACTTTCGTGGACTCGGTCACCATCACCGCTTCTGCCGGTTCTATACGAGTAACCTTGAACCAAAGGGGGTCAGCACAGGGTGGCATAATCCCGTATACCGGGACCACATCATAAGTGGCGAGGGGTATGATCTGGAGGGAGGGGAGCGCTGCCTCCATCAGCAGATCCACCTCACCTAGGGTGGTGTCCAGGGGAGCAAACACGACCCTCGTTGCAGGGATGGTATCCCTCCGTTGAACGGTGACTTTATCGCCGTATTGTACACCGGCGTTTTGACGGACGAGATCATCAACCCCGACAATACCCCGATGCCAATGAGCGGGATCAGCGAGGTGAACTCGTGCCACTGTGGTGCGATTTCCCTCAATACTGACGGTATCTCCCGGTGAAACTTTCAAAAGAGAGAACATTTCCGGGTCAAGGAATACCGTTCCCCATCCATGCTGCTCAGGAGGGAGCTCCTTTACGGTGAGTATGGTGGCACATGATGAGGATGACGGAAAAGGAGAAACCTCTCGTTTCTTCAATCTCTCACAATGGCGCTTGAAGTCTGCTGAAGATCCCATACAATCCTTGCAGAACAGGTGCTTCTCCACGATATTTTTCTGTTCGTTCTGGGAGGTAAGAATGACCTGTGCTTCATTTCCACATTTTTCGCATATCATTCTGGCCACCCCTGATTGCTACCAGGAGTTTCTCTGCCTTCCATGAGAACCCGAACCACTGCCGATGCTCTGGAGAGATAAACGAATTATCCGAATAAATAGTTTCCAGTCTACCAACATCGCACTATACGGTCGCATCATAAGGACGCACAGGGAAATTGGGTATAGTATATGTGATCCGAATCGTGCCGAAGGGCCGTTTATCTACGGAGGTGGGCGATAGTGAACAAAGAGGGATCCACGGGAAGTGCACAGGTCACACCCAGTCTGCTCACTAGTTGATTGCACAATTCTTTTTTCCCCATCACACCTACTGTATGAGCAATGATTACGCAGCCAGCGTTCTGGGTGGCCTGGGTACTGACCATTGCCTGTATCCTGGTTGCCCCCCTCATCACCCCCATCTGGCTGCTCTCCATCCTCATCATCCTCTTCTCCATGACTCTTTTCCTTATTCCAGGCACAAAGTATGCGGCGATTTCGTTCATTGTGATTGCCGTTCTTTATGGTGTCGGGTGGCTCCCCCTCTTTGTTCTTTCCTCTACCTTGGCAATCATGGTAAATGGCGAGGGTGCCTATCGTTCACTCGCGGGGAGCAGATATGCCTTTGTTGGCTATATCGTTGCCGGAATCGCCGGTTCCTTCTTTGTGATGTATTATCTCAACCACGTGGTGCCTCTTATATCACTCCTCGGGGTTATCGTCGCGGTACTCCTCAAATCCGCTCTTCTAAACCGTGCCGACCTCCCTATGGTTGAAGGATTGGGGGTGGCCATGACCATGTACTTTTTCGATGAACTGCACTTTTATCCTGATACGACCGTCCTTCTCACTGCAGTGATTATTGGTTTTAGCTTTGGGTACCTTGCCCACCGCATTGGTGCCATGGATCTGAGCGGTCTCTTCAGTGGAGCATTAATTGGCCTCATACTAATTGTATTCACCCAGAATGTCGCCTGGTTCTTTATCATGCTCACTTTCTTCATTTTGGGGTCAGTGGCAACGAAGTACAAATATGCCTATAAGGTCTCACTGGGCAGCGCCCAGGGGCACGGGGGTGTACGGGGATACTATAACGTCTTCGCCAACGGATTGGTGGCGACCGCCGCGGCCATTCTCTTCGGTATCACCCAGCACCCCATGTTCATTGCGATGTTTCTGGGGAGCGTGGCGACCGCTACCGCAGATACCGTCGCCGGTGAGATTGGGATGACCGGTGGAAGGCCCTACCTTATCACGACCTGGGAACGGGTGCCCGCAGGAACCAATGGCGGGATCTCCCTGATTGGTGAAATCACCGGCGTTGCTTCAGCCATCGTGATTTTGGCAGTTGCTTTTCTTCTGGGTGTAAGCACCATTCCCATGGCTATTATTGGGGTAGCAGCCGGGTTCCTTGGTACCAATATGGATAGCCTGATTGGGGCAACACTTGAGAATGAGGGTCTGATTGGGAACGCCGGTACTAATCTCCTTGCCACGCTTTTCGGGGGCTTATTCGCGACCGTTCTCTTTTCTTTGCTTGGTCTTTAAAAAACGTCAGTATTTATACCAGCGCCCTTTCGCATCATAGTCTCCGTTTGGAGTGGAAGCGGTGGTAGAATATTTTCTGAAAAATGCCGCTTTATAAGCATAGAGGATGGTCACACTGACGGTCAGTGCCACGAAATACACGAGTGCGGTGATGAACGCCCCATCTGTCCCCAGCACTTCAAGAAGGAATGACGGCTCCATCGTGATGGTCGCGGTCAGGTTCTGGGTAATTAATAGGTCCAGCCGGTCACCGAGCCAGAGTGCCCAGAATATAAAAGCTATGATCACGATTCCCGCAAAGATGATCAGGTTGAGAACAATGAATAGGACGACCTTGATACTCCCGTTGATAACGAACTCCACGCTCCGTCGCAGTGCATCAAGAACCTTTCGGTCTTCGAACACCAGTGCCGTATCATAGAAAAATGTGAAAAAGAGGATGGGAACCAGTACACCTGCGAGGATCATGGGAAAGATGGCGGTATCCGGTAAAATTCCGATGATGGCGAGGGTCACGATGACAAGGAGCATGGTCACCAGGACTGCGAACAGGATAACCATACTGGCAAGGAGGACGCGGAAATAATAGCGCTTCCCCCCCTCCACGAGAACCGAGAGATTGCCCCTTCCCTCCTTGATGATATTTAGACCACCTCCAATGAAGAAGGGAAAAATGATGAGCTGGATGATTCCGATACGTTCAGAGTAGAACGTCCCGGAAGAGAACTGCAGGAAGAGGGTGATTGTCCCAAGAGCGCCTGCCATAAGTCCCAGGGACCACAGAACCGGCCATTGTCGGATGTATGCGAGCCCTTCTCTCAATGATTCGAGCTGCATACTCAGCGTTCCCTCGGCATGGCTACGATCTCCCGGACCTGCAGGTCGAAGAAGGAGGCAGTATGGGAGGGCCGGATCACGCAGACGGTGTCCGCCCCGCTCATCGTCCCACCTACCGCGATGACCTCATCTGGAGGGGTTACTGCCCCATTATCGGTGGCAATGAGCACGCATTCCACCGCAACCTTGAGGCCGACCGCAATTATCCGTCGGAGAGCTTCAGCGATGGCCTCACTCCGTGAACCACCACCGATCCGTGGTGAACGGGAGAGAGCTCGCTCCAGACCAGAGAGCACATGGGTACCCGTTACGAGCACCGCGCCACCCTCGCGGAGACGCCGTTCAATGGTTCTGTCAAATTCCCACACGCCTGGTTGCGAGAACCCAACCACGTGGGTGACCACCACGAGTGTGATTCCGGTACCCTGCAACGCATCAAAATATTTCAGGGCAGTGGCACCAGAGGTGCTTGCCACGACAATCTTTGAGATCCCTAATTCCTGTGCCCTCTCGATGGAATACCTGACACAGTCCGCGGTATTCTGTTCCCCTGGGGCATTGAAGTAATAGATACTTTTTTTCGTAGCACTCATTATATCTCATACACTGACGTCGTACCACTTAAAGGGGTTCACTATGATTACGGTAGCGCTTGCAGGGAAGCCGAATTGCGGAAAATCAACCTTTTTCAAGGCATCAACTCTGGCGAACGTGGAGATCGCGAATTACCCGTTCACTACCATCGATGCCAACCATGGAGTAGCCTATGTCCGTACCACCTGTGTTTGCCGCGGGCTGGGTCTCTCCTGTGGGCAATGCACCGATGGCATACGATATGTTGCGGTGGGCATGATCGATGTCGCCGGGCTTGTACCTGATGCCCACAAGGGACGGGGACTCGGCAACCAGTTCCTCGATCATCTCCGCACGGCGGATGCCATTATCCATATCGTAGATGCGAGTGGGGGTACTGACAGCGAGGGAAATCCCCTCCCACCAGGCACTCACGACCCGGAGGAGGATATCAGGTTCCTGTCCGCAGAGATGACCATGTGGTTGTACGGTATCCTGGACAAGCACTGGTCGAAACTCCAGCGGCAAGCCCAGACCAGCGGAAACTCCCCCGCCCAGGGGATTGCTGAGGTGTTCGCTGGTCTCGGGATCACCCTTGAGCATGTCCACCAGGCAGAGATGGAACTCTCTCTGAACCTCAAACGGATCACTCAGGAAGAGCTGATCCGGTTTTGCGCCCGGCTGCTCAGTAATGCAAAACCAATGCTTATTGTCGGCAACAAGGTAGACCAGGCGCCACAAGCGCTCCTTGAGAAGCTTGCACCCTTGAAGCTGTCTTATGCCAGTGCTGCCGCGGAACTGGCTCTGCGTAATGCAGCTGCTGGATCGCTTATCCACTATTTTCCGGGGGATACAGCGTTTACCATTACCAAACCTGCATCCATCTCCCCTCCCCAGAAAGCCGGTCTAGCGAAGATCGCTGAGGTGATGCAACGCAATGGAGGAACCGGTGTGCAGCAGGCCATCAACCGTGCTATTCTCGAGATGCTGGACATGATCGTGGTCTACCCCGTTGAAGATGAGAATAAATTTTGTGATCGTCAGGGAAGGATCTTACCCGACGCTTTCCTTATGAAGCGGGGTTCCACCCCTCACGACCTCGCCTATAAGGTGCATACCGACATCGGGAAGGGATTTCTCTATGCCATCGATGCCCGGACCAAGATGAGGATCAAGGAGAGCTACCAGATGAAGGAGGGAGATATCATCAAGATTGTGAGCACGGCAAAATAAGGCTCACATCTCGATTCTCGTCACCACCCCATGAAGCTTCTCGGGGGGCAGTTTATAGAACTGGACGAAAGAGGCAGAGAGCCTCTTGATAATCGCAAAAACCCTCCAGATAGGCCTGGTAGCAACGATATCTTCGATACCATAGAACACTGTTTTCTCCCGGATTCCTGCCTCATGGAGGAGGCGCATGATATCCACCACCTCCATATAACCTGACTGGATCTCAAAGACCCTCAAGCCCTCCGCCAGTTTTTTCTTGAATCCCGCGGATACCCCAAACGGCTTGTCCTGGATATTGATGGAGATGATAATGTTGTCCTCGTACACGATCTCGTTCTTGAACATGGTGAGCGCGATGTACGGGGGGATACTGTGAATATCCCGTGCAAAAAAGAGTGCAGTTCCTTTGATCTTATTCGTAAACATATAAAGGGAGGAGTACTGGGTCAAGAAATGCCGGAGGGAGAAGGGTTTCAGGACTTTGTATATCCTCCGCTGTCCGGTGATATAGATCAGTATCACGCTGAATGGAATGAATGCGATAATGAGGGACCGGTATCCGCCGGCTGGGATTTTTGTCATGTTTGCGAGCAGGAAGAGTGCATCGGCCATGGTGACAATCCAGGCAATAGCGGCCTTGATATATTCACCTCTGAGGTAGAAGATCCAGAATATCATGATCCCGGTGACGGTGATGGTTCCGGTCACCGCAATCCTCATCCTATTAGTAAACCCATTGCTCGTGTACCTGAACAGAGTATGAAAGAACGGCTGGATGTGCAGATACGACGGGGTGGATATGCTGACATCCCGATCATCACCCGGAACAATATCGCGATGGCGAGGGAGACAGAAGGCAAGATCCTCGACCCGATATCAGCGACACAGGGGGTAGATGGTCTACTCCATGATCCGGCAAAAGGATTCTATCTCCTCGCTGAACGAGGGGATCGTATCATTGGCCAGTGCATGGTGACGTATGAATGGAGTGACTGGAGGAACGGGACCTTCTGGTGGATCCAGAGCGTCTATGTAGATGAGGGATATCGGAAAAAGGGAGTCTTCAATTCACTCTATCTCGAACTGCTGCATATGGCACAGGAACAATCTGACGTGGCTGGTCTTCGCCTCTATGTTGACCGCACCAACAGACTGGCACAGAAGGTCTACAGACACCAGGGAATGAAAAAAACAGGATACCGGATATTTGAGGTGGAATTTCGGAAGAACATGGATTGAAGTTCCCTCCCCTTATTACTGTAGTTAATAATATGATCTGCCCCATCCAATCTGTTTGATGGTATGTCCGGGCCTCGGGAGCTAGAAGGGTATCCCATGATTCTCCCTACGATCTCTCTCTCCACCGCCATTCTCCGTCTTCTCCTCCCGTTCCTCATGGTCCTTGCCTATTTCCTGGGGTGTTTACTCATCCTCGCCCCAGAGAAGGGTATGATACTGGGAGGATTGATGGTAGCGTATATGATCCCCCCGTCCGGGAAAGAATCAATCATTCCCGTGGGCATCTTCCTGGGTATACCATGGCCATTGATGGCTACAACCATGGTGGTGCAGGATGTGGTCACGGGTCTGTTCATGCTCCTGAATCTTGATTATACCTATCACCTCCCGTATCTCGGTCCCTGGATCACGCAGTTCTTGTCCCAGGGAAAGGAGTTCATGAGCGAGCGCCCCTGGCTCTGCCGCTGGAATGTACTGGGTCTGGCGTTCTTTGTGATGCTCCCCTTCCAGGGAACAGGAGGGGTAGGGGCCACGCTTGTAGGATGGATGATGGGTCTTTCACCAGGAAAAATCCTCCTCGCAATTGGTATAGGAGCAGTGCTTGAGAGCCTTTTCTTTGCATTGGGATCGGAGCTTATCTGGAGCCTCGCCCCGCCTTCTCTTGTTCAGGGAATCGAAGTGTTCCTCGTAATCCTGTTCATCAGCTTCCTACTGCTCTACTTCATACGGCGGTGGGATGCAAGTCATCGGCAATGATCATCCTCATTGACGGGGAGGACACCACGTCGCTCCTGGGGTAATTGTCCGAGGGAGGACCATTGTGTTTCTGCCCTGAATGGGGGAAGGCAGAGAGAGAGGGAAAAATCCCGTCCTCCCATCACTGCGTGATGAGAGACTGGGGTCTCGTTCCGAGACCACAGTCCTTTCGCTTTCAGTGAAAGTCTCATGTCTTCATTAGAGACAATCGTCCTCCCCATCCCACTCCAAGATATGATGGGTCTTCTCAGAGTGAGTTCTCTGGTTGTTCGAAGATCTTTCCAGAGCCCGGGAAGGTAGCGCTTTATGTGGGACAACAGGAAAAAGGATGATATGAAGAGACCGGTCCCTATCATCCTCTATGGTGTGCTGATCTGGCTGATCCCCTTCCTCGCTGGATTTCCCTTTGTCGATGCCACGGGAACATTCCTTATTCCTGAAACATTTTTCAAATCCATCATGGTAGTCATCGGCGCCTTCGTCGGAGTCCTTCTCGCCGTACGATATTTCTCCACTATCAACGCTGGCCAGATTAAAGAGGGCATCATCATCGGGATGAGCTGGCTCGCCATAAATCTCGCACTGGATCTCCTGATGGTATTCGTCGGATTCTTCCCGATGACCGTTTTACAGTATATCACCGAGATCGGGCTGAGGTATGTGAGTATACCGATTTACACGGTCGGGTTGGGAATTGCACTCGAACGTCAGCAAAAATAAACGCAAATCATGAGACAAAATAAGAACGTATTCATTTGAATGATAGGGCTGTCTCTTTTTATTAGAATTTTTTTAATGCGAGGGTGCTGGTACATTTTTGAACATATAAAAAATAGATAATTGAATAAAATTTTTATTCCATCCAGTGTCTTCGTATCCAACGATTTGTTTATTTTTCAAAGAAAAGAGAGATTGCATATGCTGCGAATCCTGCTCCGAAACCAACGAAAATACCAGCGGGAATATTATTTACTGCAAAACCGATCCCAAAACCAAGAAATAAACCAGCGGGAATAAAAATAGCCCCCTTTCCTCTTTTTCCTTCCATTACAAATCGCCACCACGTAGAATCTTATTGCGTTTATTTTTCTTGATGAGATTTTTAATATTCGCTTTTATGGAGAAAATGGTATTGTGTACATTGGTATAAAGGTATGAGCTCAGTTTAGATTGAGAGGACGATCAGTATGTCAAACCGTGTGGTGGGGAAAAGTATTGCACGGGGGAAGTATGTCTATCCCATGCAACGGTTACCACAACACTATTCTGATATCATTGGTGTGTTCTCAACCATTACCCGCGCCATTGATGGGATCATCATCCATGTTGTACAACAAAAAACTCCTATAAATTATCAGAAATGCGAGGGGGAGGATTCGAACCCCCGAATTCCTGCGAAACTGGACCCTAAATCCAGCGCCTTTGACCTGGCTCGGCAACCCTCGCGCAGCTGAGGAATATGCGAACGATAGTAGAAGTAGCTTCTTCATCAGAGGGATACACCGTTGTCCTCTCATTTGAAAGCCATATATCGCAGGATATAGCAGAGGGATCGTAGCTGTCTTTTTCTGTCTGATCGGCAAGCTTGACGAAACGGAAAAACGATATGGCGCTCAGGTTGCGACGGCACCTACATAATCATGGTGCACATACATCACTTCTTTGATGAAGCGATTCGAGCACCTGGCGATAATTGCACGGGACATGGGAATCGTCTTTGAGTTGCTGGGGGTAGCAACTCTGGTCCCCATGATCGTGCTCGCCATCTACCATGAATGGGAGATGCTCATACCCATGGCATCGGTACCCCTTACCTTTGGTATCTTCGGATTTCTCATCTCAAGGGCTCCTCAACCAGAGAAAATTCCCTCGCTGAGCATTGCACTCGTGGCGGCTGCGCTCACCTGGCTTGTGGTGGCCTTGGTGGGATCTCTTCCCTTTGTGATAGGGTTGCACATGACATGGACCGACAGTATCTTCGAGGCAATGTCGGGATGGACGGGGACCGGTTATTCGGTTATGACCTCATTGGATACTACCCCCCACGTCATCATCTTCTGGCGATCCTTCATGCAGTGGATTGGGGGAATTGGAGTCATTGCGTTTGGGGTTGCCCTTCTGAGCCATTCGGGGCTCATCTCGACCCGTCTTTTCCGGGCAGAAGGAAGGCCAGATGCGTTTATGCCGAGTATTGCATCCACTGGTAAGAGGATATGGGGTATGTACCTGGTGCTCACGGTCCTGTTCATCGGTCTTGTTTACCTTGCTGGTGAACCGCTCTGGGATACCGTGAATCTCGTTATGGTTGCACTCGCTACGGGGGGATTTGCTCCCCATGATGCCGGCATCGGCTTCTATAACAACCCAATCCTGGAAATGCTCCTCATTCCGGTTATGCTCGCCGGTATGTTTCCATTTAAAGTGTACTTTTTCCTATTTCAGGGAAATGTGAGGGAGATGTTCAGAAGCCGACCGGTACGGGCAATTCTGGCTCTTGCATTCATCTCCTCTGCCATTGTCTCGTACGATCTCTACGTATTCAATCACTATACCTTCACCACAGCGATCCGTCAGGGATTCTTCAACACTATCTCAGGCTTTGCGACGTGCGGCCTCCAGAATGCGAATCCACACCTCTGGGTCGCTCATCCCATCATTATTATCACCATCATGATGCTGATTGGGGGGGCAGCCGGAAGTACTGCTGGTGGAATTAAGATCGACCGTTTCATTCTAGGGTATAATGGACTTATCTGGGGATTCAAGAAGTACTTTGTGCGGGGAAATGTCATTGTACCACTCAAGCATGAAGGCCGGATTATCCCCAAGAAAATCGCAGAGCTCGAACTCTCCAGAAATGTGTTGATTATTGTCCTCTGGTTGATAACACTCCTCCTTACACTATTGTTTACTCTCTATGTTGTACCCGGAGCAACTGATGAATTCGGTACGCATGAAATTCTCTTTGAACTGGTATCTGCAATGAGCAACGTGGGTCTTGGTCTCGGGTTTCTTACACCAGCAAGTCCGATGATTGTCAAATGGATCTACACGTTCCTTATGTGGATTGGCAGGTTGGAGATCGTGCCGGTTCTGATCCTGTTCATGGGACTGGTAAAGGGATTTGAGTCGGAGGTAGCAAAATAACCAGTTTTGGGTAGTCGGTCAAAAATCTTCGAGAAATGGGAAATTGCGAGAAAGAAAAGCATTTAATGACAAGCTTGCATACGGTCTACCTTAGAGCGAGGGAATGCTGCCCGACTTTCTCCGCATCCTGATAGCTGCCCCGGTCTGCTGGATCCTCTACATCACCATTGATGTCTATTTCAAACTCCCTGAGCAGGGCGGTGTTTCGGGAGCAACAGCTATAGCAAAAGACATTGAACGGGGTGGAGGGGCGCTTCATGGAGGGTATATGATGGGCAACATCGTCTCCTCACCGGATGCTTCAGCAGGGACCCTACTTGCTTCCTGCGGGGTGACTGCAGCCGGGATACCCGGCGGGCTTTTTGCTGCCCTTCTGGTGTACATTGGGAACCGCATCTGTTATGATCCTGGTTATGCCGGAACGACAGGAGCAGTGGTGGCCACCTTTGTCGTGTTCGGATTTACCCAGATTGGATTTGCCGCTTCGGATTTTGTGGCCGGGATGGTTATTGCTATCCTCACCATCCAGGGCCTCTCGCATTCCCACGCGAGCCGGCTTCTCGCCACCCTGTGGAGGTGGCGCTCCTGATCGCCCTCTCCGTCTGTGCGATCATAGCTGCCTATGCAGCGGTGAGGGTGGTACTGGAGAAGCGCCCGCTGCGTAAGCTGCCGTACCTGAACGTGCTCTCCTTCGCTATCTCCGGTTCGCTTCTCCTCATCCTTCCCCATCCCCTCTCCATCGTTGTCGCGGTGGCGTATTTTGTCGGATCCACCCTGGAATCCAATGCCATCGCGAGCACCTATGCCGGAGGGATCCAGAAGGATGGATAGTCTTCTTGTGGTTATTTTCGGATTTATCGCGGTGATCGGGGCACTCACCACCGCCTTCAACCGCGAACCGTACATCAAGCTCATCTCCATGAGCATGATGATCGGGGGTATCTTTCCCTTCATTGTTGATCGCGGTTTTCTTGATGTCGCAGCAGCTACTGCGGTCATCGCCCCTATCAGCACCATCTTCATTCTTCTCATCTGCAGGAAGGGGGAGCCATGAACCCGGAGTTTATCCTCGGGCTTATCCTCCTTCTTATCGGGAGTGCCGTGTCTGCTTTCCCCCGACCCAAGAACTACCTCATCCAGCTCATTAACCTGGAGATTCCTGGCTGGGGACTCCTCCTGGTGATGCTTTCATACAACGAAGCACTTGCCCTTTTCACTTTTGGGGGGGTTTCCGCCCTCTCCACGTTCATTCTTGTCCGAGTCATTGAGAAGAGGAGGCCAATATGATCATCAGCAGGATCTCGGCGTTCATCTCAGATTTTGAGAACTTGATGCCCCTCTTCGCCGGAGCCTGTGCGCTGCTCTTTATTATCGGAATCCTGATGCTCCCACTCCCTTACGAAGAGAAGCAGCTCTATCCCAAGCAGATCAATCGTTCGAGCACCCTTGATCCCTACGACCGGGGTGGCTCTCCCTTTACCCGGGCAACAATAATATCCCAGTATCCACAAAACTCACCGACTGCAGGGTACGTTACCACCTATCTCACCCCACTCTCATGGTTCCTGGCCAATACCACCCAGCACCTGGGAACCACTATCGTCGCCCACCCTGGCGGGATTCTTGATGAGATCCTGTATAATACCCGGGGGCTGGATACCGTCGTTGAACCCACCATTCTGTTTATTGCCTTTGCCATCGGGTCGTACCTGTTCCGGAGGGGGTGAGCAGATGTGGGAAGAGTATTCCATCGGGTTGCTGGGGGTGCTCCTCTGCGGGGTGATTGCCTTTGTCGCACTTGCCATTGAGAAGGATGACCTGCACCGGCTCCTTCTGATTGACCTGGTGGAGATACCCTCATTGGGCATTGTCGCACTGCTCGCCACCGACCTCGCAGAAGCCCTCATCCTCCCCGGCCTGGTGGTGGGTATTGCCGAGCTCCTCGCACTTTCCCAGATCTACCTCGTCAAGGAAGGTCTCAAGGAACAGCCAGAAGGACGGCTGCACATAGAGGTTATTGAATATGCCGATGCCCCTCTCATCCTTTCCCTATTCCTTGTGGTGTATGGGATCATCCTCTCCGGTTTCACGGGAGGGGGGGTTGCCGGGCTGGGCGTGGTGTTTTACTTCATGTCCCGCGGGTACAAGGAAGATCTCTCCCTTCTGGAGGCTGCCGCCGGAATCTCCTGGGCAATCTGGATCGTCTCTTTTTTTGTGTTCATGTTCCTGCCTCAGTACTGGCTCCTCGCTGTCTTTGGGGCGGGTGGAGGGATCCTCCTCAAGGTGATTGCCAAGATGTCGCTTGTCGGGACCATGTGGGGGCGGTCCCATGAGTAGTGTTGGCGGGACGCCGCTTTTCCTCCTGGAGTTCGGGGATATTGTCATGTACTTCACCCCGTACACCACAAGTCTCTTCATCCTCGCTTTGGTCTTCACCTGTATCGTGATACTGAGCAGACCTGAGAACCAATTGGACATTATCTTCGGGAGCGATGGCTACTACACCAAGGAAACAGAGGTGGAAGAACTGCGCTTCCGCCGGTTCATGTCGATTGCCTGCGGTCTCGCCTGCCTGGGAGCGACAGTGACCGGGGATGTCTTTGATTTCACCCTCTTCGTCTCGCTGGTAGGTATCACCAATGTAGGTATCGTGGCAGCAGTGAGGAGCCGGCATGTCCAGAATGCAGCCTTCCAGTACGGCATCGTCGCTCTCGCTGGCACCGTCCCTCTCTTTGGGGGAGCTGCAATAGTGGCTGCAACCAATGGGACACTGAGCATGATCGAACTTTCAGCGAGGACAATGTCCGGGGTACCACTGATTGCAAAAGCCCTCCTCACCCTGGGGGTGATGGGAGAAGGAATGGCACCCTTCTATGCTGCAAAAGCGGAGATGTTCCGCGCACCGGGGGCACCGTACGTGATCATGTGCTCACTCTCCTCTCTGCTCATCTTTCTGCGGGTGGTGGAGGTCATTATCACCATGTGAGGAGATATGAGAAAGAAGGGTGCACTCAGTATCACTGTGATCGCCGGGATCACCTGTCTTTTGTCAGTAATACTGCAGGTGCTGGAACTCCTTCCCTTCTGGGCGATGGGGATGGCGCTTGTACTCGGGTTCCCCGTATTTGTGGTCTTTGGGGCTCTATGGTGGAGTGCTGGAACTAAGGAAGGAGATATTCCCTTCATGGGGTACTGACATGATCCTGCAGCTCATTCTTGCTATCCTGTTCGGGCTTCTCCTTTTAGGGATCCACCGCAAACTCATCGCACGGATCCAGATGAGGCCAGGGCCCCCGGTGTGGCAGGAACTCCTCCATGCCCTCAAGTTCTCTTTCAAGGTGACCTGGATCCCCCGTACCGCTTCTGCCACCCTTTTTGGGGGGATTATCCTGATTGCCATCGGGATCTGGACGGCCGCATTCCTGGTGGTGATGACCGGGGGGAGCCTTCTCATCATCTTCGGGATCTACATGCTCCATAAAATCGTGGAACATGGGCTCGGTCTCTCCTCAGGTTCCCCCTATGGGAAATTCGGGGGCGTGCGTTCGGTTATCTCTGCAGCCTCCGAGATCCCGCTCTTTGTCAGTATCTCGGTCATCTTCTTCTTCACAGGATCTCTCCAGATTGCGGACATTGTCACCTACCAGGAGACTCATGGCCTCCTGCTCATCACCGCTTTCCCTGCGGCAGTAGCGATGTATCTTGTGATCCTCTCCAAGATGCCCTTTGGGCCGTTCTCAATCGTGGAAAGCAAGGAACTGGTCAGCGGGTACAAGACAGAGCATTTTGGGGTATGGCGGGCGGGGCTGGAGGTATGCCACGGTCTCAAGACCTTCGTTCTCCTCTACATCTTTATCCTGGTTTTTCTTGGAACACTCCCCTTCTGGCAGGTACTTCTCCTGATGCTCGCCATTCTCGTCTCACTTTCCTTTGTCTGTGCGCTGACCCCCATGCTCTCCCCCTTCGACAGTGTTACTATACAGAGTGCCGTCACCGGG
>JAJRCM010000007.1 GCA_028678965.1 Methanomicrobiales archaeon
ATCCCCAATCCATGCCACTTTCAGCCCACGCAGGTTGGTACAATGTTCCTGCATCGTCATGAGGTCGGCAAGAATCTGACAGGGGTGCTCCCGGTCCGATAGGCCATTGATCACGGGAACCCGCGAGTACCTGGCGAACTCTTCGACAGTATGATGTCGATATGCCCGTATCATCACCCCGTTCACGTAGCGTGAGATCACCCGTGCCGTGTCGCGTATCTCCTCCCCCCGCCCGAGCTGCAGATCCTTTGGGTTCAGGAACAGGGCGTGTCCCCCCAGTTCATACATACCCACTTCGAACGAGATTCGAGTCCGGGTCGATGCCTTTTCAAAGATCATGGCAAGCGTTTTGCCGTGGAGGGACTGCCTCATTCTATGTTGAGCCCGCTCCTGCTTCAACAATTTCGCTTCCTCAAGAAGTGCCTGGAGTTCCTGGACGCTCAGATCTTCAATGGATAAAAAATCCCGTTTCATTGCAGTTCCCTCATATGGGCGCATCGTTTCTCAAGCAGAGCGGTGGTTCCGATGTCCTTTCGGTGTCGAACATGTCCGGTGACTGCACTCGCCGCCGTCTCTGCAATGGCCTCTGCACTCTCTAGAGTATCTCCCAGACCAACAAACGCCAGCGTCCGTGATGCCTGAGTATACAGGATTCCATCTCTCTCTTCAATATTGGCCATGTAGAGGAATGCGCCGCCATACTCCCCGATGGTCAGTAGAGCGTTCATCACGGGAGTCTCCGGGTAGCCCTGGGGGACCACGTATTTACAGACCGTAGCTTTCTGCTCGAATCGCACATTGGAGGGAGAAAGCGTGCCTTCCACGATATGTATGAGAACGTCCCCGAAATCTGAGGATAGTATGGAGAGTACATTCATGGCTTCAGGGTCCCCGAACCGGGCATTGAATTCCACCACCCGCGGGCCTTCTCTGGTATTCATAAACTGTCCATACAGGATCCCTCGAAATGGAAACCCTTCCTTATGCAGTGCAGAGACGGCATCCTTCATGATAGCCAGAGCAGTACGGTAATCCTCATCTGTCACAAAGGGGAGCCCATGGTCAGGCATGGAATACGATCCCATCCCTCCCGTGTTGGGACCGATATCTCCTTCATACGCTCGCTTATGGTCCTGAACAAGGGGCATCGGGACAAGATGCTTTCCATCGACGAATGCCTGGAGTGTGAACTCCTCACCAATGAGGCGCTCCTCAAGCACCACATGACCTCTGAGACTTCGTACATACTCGATTGCCTGGGGGCGATCGATCTGTTCTCCCATCACCCGCACACCCTTTCCACCGGTGAGGCCGATGGGTTTTATGGCGAGATCCCCCACATACCCGTTGATAAAATCGATGGCCCCCTGTACATCATGGAATACACGATAACGGGGGCACCCGGCGATGCCATGGGCATTCATCATCTCCCGGCAGAATGCCTTATCAGTCTCCAGTCGTGCCGCAGCTCGTGAAGGTCCCACACATCCGATTCCAGCTTCTTCCAGGGCATCACTTACTCCAGCTTCCAACGGAGCCTCAGGACCGATAATTGCGTACTCCACCTCCTGCCCAGTAGCAAATTCTACAATCCTCCGCACATTGGTCTCTTTCTCAATGAGCAGGCGTGCAGTGAGCCGTGCCATTCCCGGATTCCGCCGGCTCATCACCGCGCACAATTCGATAGACCGATCGAGCGCTAGTGCCCTCGCGATGGCGTGTTCCCTCCCACCCCCGCCTACCACGAGTATCTTCATATCGATCACTTGGACGTGTACTTTAAAATACCTTATACGGAGACCAGTTCGTGCACGCTGGTGAGAGACAGGAGGTGGCAGCCGGCATTCTTGAGGAGCTCGACAGCACCTTCCTCGCGGTCTACAATTGCCACTACGGTATCGATATACGCCCCTTCCTGTCGCAGGGCATTCACCGCTTTCAGCGCTGAACCACCACTGGTGGTCACATCTTCGACAAGCACCACCTTCTTTCCCCGGACATTGCCGATAATCGGACTACTCTTGCCGTGAGATTTCACCTCACTCCTCACAATAGCGTAAGGAATGCCAAGTGAGAGCGAGGTCGCCACAGCAAGAGGGATACCCCCCACTGCCACCCCGGCAACCACGTCGCAGGTCATGCTCTGGCCGATGACTTCACCGATAGCCTTGAGCACGAAGGGATCGGTGATTGCATTCTTCACATCAATGTAGTACGTGCTCCGTGCCCCTGAAGCCAGGACAAAATCTCCAAACGTGACAGCCCCTGCCTGACGTAACATCTCAGCGATACGGTTTACCATGGTACATCCTTAATCCCGGTTAGGTACCCGATAATATTCATAATATAGTGGAGGAAGGGGGTGAGAATCAAAATCCACAGGAAGATAATGAGAGAGACTGCTGAAATCAGCCAGTTCAGGTTGAAAACAACATTCAGCAGGAGAGCTCCCGCCACCAGATCATACTGATCGGCGATGTTCCAGCGTTCCCCCCGTTCCTTTCCCAGCCTCCGTTTGATAAAGCTCTTCGCGAGGTCACCGGAGAGTGCCCCGATGGAGAGCAGAGTGATAGAGAGTGGTGTGTGGTCCGGAATACCGCTCCATCCGCCTCCCGACTGTATCGTGATCTGGATCATCCCCACAAGGATCCCGCTCCCGATACCGATAATGAATCCCCGGAAGGTCTTCCCGTCCCCGAGTATCCTTCGCCCATCAGGGTAGGTTCTCCCCCTATCGATAGGGGTCCCTCCACCGCAGAGTGCCGCAATTGGGTTGGGAACGTATGCCGGAAGCATTATCCAGAGGGCGGCAAAAATGGCGATGAAATAATACTCAATATTAATAATGGTGTCCAATATCTTTACTATAATCAGCAGTGTACAGATTAAGGTATCGGATTAAAGGTATAACGACAATCCATCGGTGAAACCCGTTTATGCTGTTGAAACACACGAAAACACTCTGCCCTGTCTGTGGCCGGGTGCTAGACGCCGATGTAGAGGAGGAAGGGGGGCAGGTGTGGCTCCACCGAACCTGTCCCGACCATGGGACATTCAGACACCTATACTGGTCAGATGCCAGAATGTTCCGGCGTTATGAAGCATTTGAAACCATTGGGAGAGGGATAGACAATCCTCAGAGGGAGGGGTCTATAGAAGGATGTCCTGAAAACTGTGGCATCTGCTCCAACCACCGCTCAGGGACACTCCTCGGGAATATCGATCTAACAAACCGCTGTAACCTTTCCTGCGAGTTCTGTTTCGTCAACGCTCAGGCGTGTGGATATGTCTATGAGCCCAGCTATGACCAGGTGATGGGCATGCTGCAACTTCTGCGGTCACAGAAACCGGTACCGGCCCCCGCGGTGCAATTTGCCGGTGGTGAACCCACCATGCGTGACGATCTCACCTCCATCATCCGAAAGGCCAAAGAGATGGGCTTTCAACAGGTTCAGATAGCCACCAATGGGATCAGGCTGGCGAAGGATCCCGCGTATGTTGGAGAGCTCAAGGCAGCCGGGCTCAGCACAATCTATCTCCATTTCGATGGGGTCACCCAAGAGACCGATCCCTATGTAAGCCAGCATATGAAGGCGGTTAAAAATTGTGCGGAGGTAGGCCAGGGTGTGGTCCTGGTCCCAACGATTATCAACGGGAGGAACGACCACGAGGTGGGGGATATCATCCGCTACGCTGCCGACAATATCCGCACGGTGCGGGGAGTGAATTTCCAACCGGTGGCATTCACCGGTGCAGCCAGTGACGATGATATCATGAAGGAGCGTATCACCATCCCCGACCTGGTAGGGAGGATCGAGCAGCAGACGGGAGGGATCATTAAAAAAGATGATTTCTATCCCGTCCCCTGCGTTGTTGCTATCTCAGACCTGGTGGAGGAGTATACAAGCAGGCCACAGATACGATTTACTACCCACCCACACTGTGGTGCTGCGACGTATGTCTTTGTCACGGATCAGGGAATTGTTCCCATCAACCGCATGATCAATGTCGACCGGTTCTTTGAATCTATTAAGCAGATGACCGAGCAGTTGAAGAAAGGTGGATCCATCAATAAATATCTGATGCTTCTGGAGAGCGTGAAAAATCTCCATACATCGGTGAAAGAGAGTGATATAGGAGATACAGCTGCCTTCTGGAAACTGCTCGCAAAAACCATCATCCTGCAGGATTTCAATGCATTGCGGGATTTTCACTGGAATGCCCTCTTTATCGGGATCATGCATTTCATGGACCGGTACAATTACGACCTCAACCGCGTTCAGCGCTGCTGTATCCATTATGCGACTCCGGACGGTCGCCTCATTCCATTCTGTACATATAATAGCGGACCGGTGCACCGCGAGAAGGTTTGGAGTGCCAATAAGCGGGAATGACAGGTTCCCGCTTAAAGGGGCAGGGGAAGTTCAAGGTACTCTGCTTCCTCCATCGCCAGACGGGCTATCGCTAAGTCCTGAATGGCGAGACCAGTCGAATCGAAGAGTGTGATCTCGTCCTTGCTCGTACGTTTTTTCAAACCCAGGACTACCTCTCCCAGCGTACCGGTAATCTGGTGGCGTGTGAGGAGTCCGTTGCGAATAGGAACATTTATTTCCCCGGAATGAATGGCCTGGTTGATATCATCGACGTAAATCGATGATCTGACGAGTATCGCAGGATCCAGCTCTTCTTTCCCCGGACCATCTGCGCCAATCGCGTTGATGTGGGTCCCTTCATGGATCCAGTCATTCATCACGACTGGGCTGGTGGCCGGTGTGGCAGTCACCACCACATCACAGGAGGCAGCACGCTGGATAGAAGTAGCACGGGCATTGAGGGTACCCCATCGTGCGGCCAGCTTCTCGGCATTTGACATTGTGCGGCTCCAGATACACAGCTCCTGTACCGTAAGTTCGGCAGCAATCGCTGCGATTTGCGCCTCTGCCTGCCGCCCGCTTCCGATAATCCCCAGGGAGATATTCCGTGACGGCGCAAGGTAGGATGCGGCAATAGCGCCGGCGGCCCCCGTCCGCATATCCGTTAAAGCCGTGGCGTTGATAATTGCGAGGGGGAGACCGGTGGTCACCTCCAAAAGAAGCGTTGTGGCCATCACGGTGGGGAGATGATGCTCACGATTATTGGGGTGAACATTGACTACCTTCACCCCGCACATCTCCAGCGCAGGCACATACGAAGGCATGATCCTGAAGTCCCCATTCGGAAGATTGACATACACTTTCGGCGGCATACTGACCCTGCCTTTTCCGTGCTCTGCAAAAACCGCCTCGATCGCCCGGTTCACTTTCGCATAGGTGAGCCCTTTACCGGGAACGGGATAATAGCGCATATCCTACATTCCTCTCTAGCGGATAAAGAGGTTGTGAGAAGCGTCCCGCGACATCATCGACTCCCGTCCAGAGAGGTACTCCTTGATCGCTGCCGGCAGAAGATAGGATCCTTATAGAAGAGAATACGAACGGGGTTTAGAAATGAGGTGATAGTCTGAGGGTGATGGGATGTCCTTAATGGATGAATTCGATTTCTTTGAGCACCTTATCGGCCAGTTCCTTCATTCTCGCCGATATTCTCCCTGAAGCAGAGAACTCCACCTCCCGCATTGCATTTGCCAGTTCAGATCCCAGCACGAAAATCGCGTGTTTGTGTTCAATTTTACTCCGGTGGATCTGGGAGGGATCGATCTTCAGGGCATAGTACTGGGTGAATTTCAGGTTGGGATTGATGGATTCGAAATAATCCTTGATCTCCACTAGCATCTGATGCAGAGAGATAAGTTCTTCCTTATGCATTCGCTGTATCCCCTAATCACTATGGTGAGACAGAAATAAAAAATGTTACGTGGCGATATTTCCAGGAGTATCAGGTCATTTTGAGTAATTTTATCGCCGATGGCCGTTTTATTATCCCCTTGAAATCCTTTGCGGCGATCACCTCAAGACCATGGAGAGTAAAGCTGTCGAGGAGCTTCTGATCGACCACCCGGTCAATGACCACACCGGTAATGGTGCCATTCACCTCGTTGAGAGCGCGCTCAATTTCATCTGCCCGAACCTCACGGAGAATGCTGAAGTCCGATGAAAGGAGACGGGCGATCGTCCGACCCTGGACATCTTTCATGTGCTGTGCGATGCTGAAGGGATGAGTACCTACGGTGTCACCTGAACCCGATGTATCCACCTTTTCTGTGATGAGTGGGGGCCGGCTATTCATAACCTGAGTATCACCTTCTATCGCCTTGAACTGCTGATCTATTCCCTCTCGCTGGTCGAATTGCTCCCGTACCAGCTCCGCCGGGACCTTATTTCGCAGAGCTTTGGTGATCTCCTTTCGGGACATCTCCTCGACGCTCCTTCCACGAGGGGAGAAGGCAACGTAATCGATA
>JAJRCM010000081.1 GCA_028678965.1 Methanomicrobiales archaeon
CGTCCGGACAACCGGCGGATCCGGCTCTCTGATACCAACCTCCAGGCAGTCACTGAGATGATTGAACCAAGTTGGATAGTGGAACGCCAGCTCCGCGATGGCGATGTGGTGCTATTTAACCGGCAACCCTCGCTCCATCGTATGAGCATCATGGCACACCGGATCAGGATCATGACCGGCAAGACATTCCGGTTGAACCCGGCAGTATGCCCTCCTTACAATGCTGATTTTGATGGCGATGAAATGAACCTCCATGTTCCCCAGACCGAGGAGGCACAGGCTGAAGCCTACATCCTGCTGCGCGTCCAGGAGAATATCCTCTCCCCCCGGTTCGGGGGACCAATTATCGGCGGCATTCATGACCATGTATCCGGCATCTTCATGCTCACTCACGAGCTGCGATGGTTCACCAAGAATGAGGTCCTCTACCTCCTCAGACATTATCCTCTCGAGCACCTCCCTGAACCGGGAAAGGTAGAAGATGGGCAGCCTCTATGGTCAAACAAACAGGTCTTCAGCCTCATCCTTCCAGAAGACCTGAACATGGTCTTCCGCGCCAGCTCCTGCCAGAACTGTGAGACCTGCCGCCAGGAAACGTGTGATCGTGATGCCTATGTGAAGATATTTGATGGGCAGCTCATTTCCGGCACCATTGATAAAAAAGCGATTGGGGCATTCGATGGACAGATTCTTCACCGCATTATCCGGCAGTACGGTATGGCCAGGGCGGCAAGCTTCATCGATGATCTCACCAAGCTCGCCATCCGTTCCATCATGTTCGATGGTTTCTCGTTCGGGATTAATGATGAAGATCTCTCCAAGATTGAGTACGCCCAGATCAAGGAAGTACTGGAGACTGCGGCGAGTGATGTGCGGAACCGGATCAAGATTTTTGAGGAGGGTGCACTGGAACCGATGCCTGGCCGAACCGATGAAGAGACACTGGAGATGCAGATCATGCAGGTGATGGGCAAAGCCCGTGACCGCACCGGTGAGATAGCCGGTCGTCACCTTGGGCTGGAGAACAGCGCGGTAGTTATGGCGGTAAGCGGTGCCCGTGGTTCCATGCTAAACCTCACCCAGATGGCAGGATGCATCGGGCAGCAGTCGGTCCGTGGGGAGCGTATCGTGCGAGGATATGATGAACGCACCCTTCCCCATTTCAAGCGGAACGATCGGGGTTCAGAGGCGCATGGATTTATCAAGAACAGTTATAAGAGCGGACTCTCCCCCACTGAATTCTTCTTCCATGCCATCGGAGGCCGTGAGGGTCTGGTGGATACTGCGGTGCGGACCTCACAGAGCGGCTATCTCCAGCGGCGTATGATCAATGCCCTGCAGGATCTAAAGGTAGCCTATGATGGAACGGTGAGGACAACCGGTGGCCGTATCATCCAGTTTCTGTACGGTGAAGACGGCACGGATCCCGCAAAGAGCAGCTACGGGAGCCCAGTTGATGTCAAAGGGATCGTGGAGAGCGTCCTGAAGGAGGAGTGCTGATGGCTCCTGGAAGAGAACAACAGATAGATGCACTCCCTGTCCCCGAAAATACCAAGGAGCATTTGAAGAAGAGTCTCGAAGGCAAGAAAGTGAAAGCAGAACAGTTCCACCGCATCCTGGAGATGGTGGTGAAGGAGTATAAACGGACCAGGATCGAAGCCTGCGAAGCGGTGGGCATTGTTGCCGCTCAATCCATTGGTGAACCTGGTACCCAGATGACCATGCGGACGTTCCACTATGCAGGCGTGGCAGAAATCAACGTCACTCTAGGTCTTCCCCGACTCATCGAAATCATGGACGCACGCCGTGAGCCAAGCACTCCTACTATGACGATTCACCTCAAACCGGAGTGGCGGAGCAACCGTGATAAAGCGCGGGAAGTCAGCTGGCAGATCGAGGCAGCTCCCCTCCATGAATTTGCCGATATTACCACTGACATGGAGAACATGCAGGTCGTGGTCCAGCTGATTATCGCCCAGTGCGAGAAACGGAAGCTCAGCGTCTCCAGCATTCTTGAGACTGCGCCAAAGAAAATCCGCGAACGTCGCCACTTCCGCGATTTTGAGCATACGGTGGACGAAGCAAAGGCTACCATGATCTTCATTCCCAAAAATACGGAGAGTTACCAGAATCTCTTCCAGCTCGCCGATCATGTCCGCAATGTGATTGTCCAGGGTATTACTGACATCCTGCGCGTTGTGGTCCGGAAAGAGGAGGAGGAGTATGTGCTGTATACCGAGGGTTCAAACCTGAAGGATGTGTTCGAGGTAGAGGGAGTGGATACCACCCGGACACGCTCCAATAATATCAGTGAGACTGCAGACATCCTCGGGATAGAAGCAGCAAGGAATGCAATTATTAACGAGGCGCTCAGTACTTTAAACGAGCAAGGTATCCACGTCGATGTACGGCATATCATGCTGGTCGCCGATATGATGTGCATGGATAGTGAGGTGAAGCAAATAGGTCGCCACGGGATCGCCGGTGAGAAGGAGAGTGTCCTCTCCCGCGCAGCATTCGAAGTGACCGTTAACCACCTTCTCGACGCGGCTATTGCCAACGAGGTCGATGAACTGAATGGGGTCACCGAGAACATCATCGTCGGCCAACCCATCCAGCTCGGTACCGGAGATGTCAAGCTCATTGCAAAACCCAGAATCAAGGTGTAAGAATGGATTTCAATGTATCATTGCGACGCGCCATCAAGACGGGCGAGGTAACGCTCGGCCGTAATAAGACCCAGACCTGCATCCAGAAAGGAACTGCCCAGCTGGTGATACTGGCCAATAATTGCCCTGAATCTTTCAAGAAAAATGTCGAAGAGAAGAAGGACTTACCGCTATTTGTATTCGGAGGTTCGAGTATGGCACTGGGGCGAGCCTGTGGAAAACCATTTATGGTGAGCGCTCTTGCTGTCACCAATCCCGGCGACTCCGATATTCTGAAACTGACGGGGAGCTGATATGGGGGAAATTGTCCTCACCGAAGACTGTATGCGGCTCATCTCTCAGTTTGAGAACCTCACCGGAGCGTCGAGTCGCGACTGTATCATCGATGACCGAAACCAGCGCATTATCTTTGTTGTCAACCCAGGGGAGATGGGGCGGGCTATCGGTAAAAAGGGCACGAGTATTAAAAAGGCATCAGAAGAGATGGGGAAGCGGATTGAGGTGGTGGAGTACTCCACCAGCCCCGAACAGTTCATCAAGAACTGCTTCCTCCCCGCCAAGGTCACTTCCGTGGAGTTTGAGGGGGAGGGAGGAGAGCGCATCGCAAAGGTGGCGGTTCCTGATGAGGATCGTGGCATCGCCATCGGGAAAGAAGGGAAAAACATCTTCAAAGCAAAGAAACTGTCACAGCGGCAGCACGATATTGCTGATGTACAACTCCAATAATTTTTTGCACTGATTGTTCACTATAAACGACGAGAGATTACTCTCTATTAGACTCAATTTCCTATTTGTTAGCTCTCTTGAGGAATAGTTACCTCCCGTCTCGCTCCTCTTCTCCATAAAGGGTGGTTGTTAATCTATGTTTACTGTTGGGTCTATCTCGACCCCGTTCCGCAAACGGTGCCACACCCTGAGCACCCCGAAACAGCCGGTGAGCATCATATCCCCAAAAGGAGCTGCCTGGTAGGCTCTGGGAAGGAGGAGTCTCCGGTTGGGACCGGTTACGGCAATCGCTTCACTGGCCATCGGTTCGCGCACTACTGCTCCGTGCCCCCCGCTCTCAAATATCTCTGTGCTCGTCAGTGTGCCGTTGCGTAATTTGTCGATATAAATCCCCAGTGTCTGGGGGGTGAGACCGAAGGTATGGTGCTCGAATACACCATGGACCCTTTCACCTTTCAGGGTGAAGCAGAGTGTGTGCCCGTTTCCCGCGTTCACCAGGGTAATCCCCTC
>JAJRCM010000082.1 GCA_028678965.1 Methanomicrobiales archaeon
CTGATTAGGATTGCCATCAGGAACATTCAATCGGAGATCGACTGATGCACTTCCCCACATGTAAGGCAGCGGTAAAGCGAGAAAATGTCCGGGTATCCACTCTCTTTGATGAGTTTGCCGTCTCAAAATTTACCGGATACTGCAAAATTATTCTTGGTAAACAGGGGAATGTGCTTGCATTGAAGGAAGGCACCTATATTCTTGCTGAATCGGGCGATCTGAAAGGTTTCGATGCGTTCCGGGCAATTATGAATCTGAGCAACAGCGTGGTACATGCGATTCTCTGTCCACTCACCCCCAAACAACTGCAGGTCACTTTGATGTTCAATTCGCCCTTCCGCATCATCTTCCAGGATGAACCACCGGTACCGGTCGAACCGGTGGTAACGAAGGCTGAACCGGTTACCAAGATCACCCCGATAGCTATTACCAGTACCCAGGTGAAGCGAGGGAAGGTACGGAGCATTAAGATCCGGGCAGATTCTGATGAGGAAAAGAAGCCCCTCAAAGTGGCAGGTGCCCGAGAAGGTAGTACCCGGGGAGTCAAAAATATTGACCAGCTGACCCTTGAATCCATCAAGGAGCTGAAAGAGACCTTTCAGGCAGATGCGGCAGACCTGTTAAAAGAACTGCATATGGAACATCTCATCCAAAAAGAAGATGAGAAAGAAATTCCTAAAGATTCATTGAAAACCGATAAATAGGAGAATTTAAAAATTTAATTCATCGGTACTAACGATTTACATGAGGGTAACAGATGATTAGGGCATATACACTGGCCTCCGGAAAGGGTGGAACGGGAAAAACGACAGTCACCGTAAATCTCGGGACCTCCCTTGCACAACTCGGGAAAGAGACATATATTCTCGATGCTGATATCGGGATGGCCAATATCGGCCTCATTCTTGGACTGGAAGGGGTACCGGTCACCCTGCACGAGGTGCTTGCGGGGAAAGCGACGATTGATGACGCGATTTATGAAGGACCGAGCGGGGTCAAGGTGGTCCCGAGCGGGATCTCCCTCCAGGGATTCCAGCAGGCAAATCCCGAGCGAATGCGGGATGTGATGAAGGCCCTGGTCTCGAGATGTGATTTCCTCCTCATCGACGCTCCGGCTGGTATCAGTAAGGATGGGGTGGTTGCCCTGGCTATTGCTGATGAAGTAATTCTCGTGGTCAATCCAGAGCTTTCCTCGATGGCCGATGCCCTGAAGACAAAGATCCTGACCGAAATGGTGGGAGGAAAGGTTTTTGGAGCTATATTGAACAGGGCCGGGATGGAGAATACTGAGCTTCGGCGGCACAGCGTTGAGGATGTTCTCGGCGTTAGGGTGATCGATATGATCCCGGAGGATACCAATGTCCGAAGGGCAGCAGCGTACAAGACCCCGGTCGTCCTGAAATATCCAACTTCCGAAGCATCCAGAGCATTCCGCCGGATTGCTGCTGATCTTGCCGGCTATGAGTACACGGAGGAGAGCGATAAGGTTCGTGAGGGATTCATCGAGCGACTTGCCCGCACCCTATTTGGAGGCACTGCCCGATAATCTTATGTGAGGGACATTAAATCCCATTTTCCATATAATAAATTTTGCATTGTTCACTTCTCCTGTTTATCCCAAACCCAAAGAAAATATTTAATTATTAGTGAAGTATGAGTTATTATATGAGCAGTAACTAGGAATTTGTAACAGGTATGGTCCGGACCATACTTATAAAAATATGATGGATATGAGGGCACATGGATATTATTAAAATTATCGATGAAATTCTGGGAACGTCAAGCTATGATAGAGATTACTATTTTGAGGACCTTCTCACGCAGAGTCAACAGCGCAAGATCAATGGTATAGCGGTCTCAGGGGAAAAAAATCAAAAATTATTTATTGTTTTTCAAGATGGTGAACCGGAGGGGGTCATCGTCAATGACGAGAAAGGGACGTTGTTTGGTGATAAGGCAGCGTTTCTTCTCCAGGGGACAGAGAATTTTGAACTTTTTATTGTGAACCCGGAGATCACGAAGGCACTGGCATCACGATGCCGTGTTTTTGACCGAAGTCACGTTAAGAAGCGGATGAATGAATCCCTTCCTGCTCTTGGGGGGAAGAAGCACAGCATCGGAGTGCTCTGTGTGACCATTCTTAAAAACGGTCACCCTCAGAAAGGGGTTCGAGTCTCCATCCGCAGGGGCCGGCAGGAGCTAATGAATGAAATGACCACCGGGGACGGAAAGGTCTGTTTCAGGTTGATGAACGGGAGGTACGATTGTATGGTTATCGATCGGGAGAATGAGTCGTATCCATTTATGGTGGATTTCAAGGATCGTCATGCGGAAACTGAAATTGATATCGGGGGAAGAGGAGGAGAATGAGTATGGAAGACGATAAAGAGAAGGGATTGAACTCCCTTTTAAAGCGACTGGGAAAGGTTGATTTTGAATCGGTCAAAAAGGATGAGCCGGAGGCTGAGAAAAAGGTGGAGCAACCCACAGAAGCTCCCCCTGCCAAGCAACCGCCAAAGCCACAGCCGGTGGAGGTGAAGAAACCTGCACCCCCCTTACCAGTCAAAGAACCGGTAGTACCAGAACGGGCTCCTGAGCCCGCCTTCTCAGATTCTTCAATCAGTGATATTTTAAAACGCTTGAAACCCGACGTTCATGAAGAACCAACGGCACCGCGGAGGGTTGCTCCACCAATGGTTGAACCGATGCAGAAGGCAGAACCGATCCCTGCCGCTCCTCCCAAAAAAGAGGTGCCGGTGACTATTGCTCCGGCAGCCACCGATATTCCCATCCCCCCACGCGAAAGACCGGTTCAGGTGAAACCAAAAGAAGAGGCTCCCCCCGCCCCCGTGGTTCAGATGGCAGCTGAGGAAAAAACATCCGTTGTCCCTGGCGCGGCCAAGAAGACCCGGTGGTCGGAAGGAACTCCCGCTGTTCCCGAAGAGGCAAAAGTGGTCAGTGTTGATGAAATAATGGATATTTCTGACCTTATCCTGCCTAAAGGGGCCACTTTCGAGGTTGATGAGGTTCACCTTCAGGGTAGAACTACGGTATTTGGTACCGGTGAAGCCCTCGGCACCATACCCCGAGAGATCGATGATCTGTGGAAGGCAAGTCTCCCTTCTGCAACGCTAGGAGAAATAGGAGCAGAAGTGAAAGAGGAGAGAGGAAAATCGATCTTCGACGGCCTCAAGAAGATTAGTATCTCCAAGGTTATCCGGCCAGAGGTTGAAGAATATAGTCCAAAGATACATGGACCGTTGGTCGATCTCGCCCTGCGACCTCAGCCGGGGATCGAAGAGGTGGAGCTGTATCCTCTGAATGAACCCTATGCCTATGTCCGGGTCCTTCTCGATAACAATACTCATGAATATACCTATCAGGTGATTGAACCTGTCCTCTCACTTGCCGAAAAAGAGCTCTTCCAGGAGCTCAAAGAACGCCTCTTCGAGACGCTGGATGTGAACACCAAGGACCTCACCAAGGAGAAAGCAAAGAAGGTGCTCCGGTTATCTGTGGATGACATCGTCATCGATTACGGCATTAAGCTTACCGGTGTTGTTCGGGAGAAGATCCTGTACAACATCGAGAAGGAGTTCATCGGCGATGGGCTTATCGATCCCATTATGCACGATAAATATATCGAGGATATCTCCTGCGATGGTGTGAGAACTACCCTCTTCGTGTACCATACCAGCTACGAGAACATCAAGACAAATCTGATGTACGAAAGTGCGGACGAGCTGGATTCCTTTGTCACGAAACTCGCCCAGCGAGCAGGGAAGTATATCTCGATCGCCGATCCGATGCTCGATGCGACCATGAGCGATGGGTCACGTATCCAGATGACGCTCGGCCGTGAGGTAACCGCTCATGGCTCAACGTTCACCATCCGTAAGTTCCGCGATGAGCCGATCACCCCCACTGACCTGATCGAATGGGGAACTTTCTCTCCCCTGTCCATTGCCTTCTTCTGGCTGGCAGTAGAGAGTGCCAAATCATGTATCTTTGCCGGAGGAACCGCCTCGGGAAAAACCACTTCCCTTAACGCGATCTCACTCTTCATTCCTCCCAATGCGAAGATCGTCTCGCTCGAAGATACCCGTGAGCTGAAACTCCCCCACCCCAACTGGATCCCAAGCGTAACCAGGGAATCCTTTGATACCGCGGGGCGAGGTGAAATCGATATGTATGAGCTGCTCAGGGCAGCCCTTCGTCAGCGGCCTGAGTATCTCCTGGTGGGTGAGGTTCGAGGGCGAGAAGCGCTCACCCTCTTCCAGGCAATGAGTACCGGTCACGTCACCTACTCCACCATTCACGCTGACTCGGTGGCAAGTGTTGTCCACCGTTTGGAAAACCCCCCCATCAATGTGCCACGAAATATGCTCTCCGCCCTTGACTTGGTCAGTGTCCAGGTCCAGTCCAGGATCGGTGGACAGCGGATCCGGCGGATGAAGCAATTGATTGAGATCCTGGATATCGATCCTCGTACCAACGAACTGATCACCAACGAAGTCTTCCGGTGGCATCCGGTGAGCGATGAGATCCGCTATTCCGGCAAATCATTCGTTCTGGAAGAGATTATGGAAGAGCGGGGATGGAATGAACTCCGGATGCGGGAGGAGCTGAAACGGCGTCAGGAGCTCCTGGAATGGATGCGGGTGAAGATGATCCGCCACTATCGCGATGTGAGCAAGATGCTGATCTCCTACTACCGCGATCCTGAAGCCGTCATGGAAGTGGTGAGGACAGATCTCTATGAATAGTTACCAGCGATTCTGCTTCAATCTTCTCGGAAAACAGATCAAGCTACGGCGGGAACAGTATACCGAACTACGGAATAATCTCCTGAGTGCGAGGATCAAGACTCCCTTCGAAGCGTATCTTTCCACCGCTATCATCACTGCGGTTATCGTCGGCCTGGTAATGGCAGTTATCATCGGTATGATAACCTTCTTTTTACAGGTTCCCACGATGATAAAGTACGGAGGAACATTACCGGGATTTCTCGAAGATGTTTTTTCAAATCCAACCAACCAGATGATCTTCGGCACTGCTTTCGCCGTGATAGTATCTCTTTTCATATTTGGTGGGATCACCTACATAATCTTCCTTTTCTACCCCAATGTGGTAGCGGGTGAGCGGCGGAGGAATATTGACGCCACCCTGCCCTATGCAATCAACTACATTACCGCCATGTCTACCGCGGGGATTACCCCCGCTGAGATCTTCCGGTTGCTAGCGGAGAGCACCATCTATGGTGAGAGTGCTGTCGAAGCACGGTATGTCTCACGGGAGATCGACATCTTTGGTAAGGATCTGATCGACTCCCTTCGTATCACCTCTACCATCACTCCTAGCCTCCGTATGAAGGAGTTCCTCCAAGGGGCCATGGCCAGTATCTCGAGCGGTGGAAATCTCACTGATTACTTCCGGACCAAGGCGAATCAGTATGCCCTTGAAAACCGGCAGCAGCAGAAGATTTTCCTCGAAACACTTGGACTCATTGCCGAATCGTATGTGACAGCTCTTGTTGCTGGTACGCTCTTCCTAATCATCCTCCAGTCGATTATGTCCATGCTGTCCGGCCAGAAGGATCCCATCTTCCTCTACGTCATCATCTATGGCATCATTCCGTTCGGGAGTGTGATGTTTGTCATTCTCATCAGCTCCATGACACCGGAGGTGTAACCATGGGAATGCGTGACCTTTTCAATGATTATCTGAACCGGGGAAAAGAGAACAAAGTCCAGGTTCCCCTCTCTGAGATAGAGAAGATTGAGACTGAACAGCGGCATATCCTGGAGCAGATCGACTATGAACGCAAGCATCGCATCGGGTTCGGGCGGTTTTTAAAAAGTCCCGTTACGGTACTCACGGAAAAACCCTCCAATATCCTCATTCTCACCATACCCATCGCCCTTCTCATCCTTATCGTGGGATTCTCCATCATGATCGCTACGGAAGGTGTAGAAGGCCTCTTCAATACCGTTATGCTTGACGATACACTGGTGATTGCCACGCTTGTTGCTCTCACCCCGCTTGCTGTCCTCCATTTCAGAGAGGGATCCCGGACAAGGAGCCTGGAAGAAGCCCTCCCCAACTTTTTCCGTGATGTGGCAGGGATGAATGACAGTGGCATGACCCTCCCCAACGCCGTTCATATCGTCTCACAGGGAGAGTATGGTTCCCTCACTCCTCACGTGAAAAAACTGGACAGCGAGATGTCATGGAATATCCCCTTCGTTGATGCCATTGTCAGGTTCGGTACCCGGCTGGGCACACCACTCGCTCTCCGAAGTGTGGATCTTATCGCCAAGGCGAGCCGCGCAGGGGGCGATGCAAGCGAGGTGCTCCGGGCAGCGGCAACCGATACCTACGAGTTCTTCAACCTGAAGACCGAACGCCGGAACAACATGCTGATCTACATGATCATCGTGATAGTCGCTTTCCTTGTGTTCCTGTTCGTGATCGCCATTCTTGTGAGCACCTTCCTCACCACCATGGCCTCAGCAGGGGCAGCAGCGGCCGCATCAGGTTCCGCTGGCAGCCAGTTCATCGGTGAAGTGAACATCTTCTTCTATAAAAGGCTCTTTTCCCACGCCGCCATGATCCAGGCTGTCTTCTCCGGGCTCGTCGCCGGGCAGATGGGTGAAGGTGAAACTCTTGCTGGTGTGAAGTACTCAGTGATCATGCTCACTATCGCCTGGCTCATCTTCCGGTTCTTCATTTAATTTTTTTCGTTCATTTGTCGGGTACGATTTTTCATTACTCTTGATGCTCTAAGGACGTGGAGCTCCGGTTTTCCGATAGAATCACGGTTTACTAAAAATTATTCAAAGTTACCATGACAGGTTTCGCCTTAAATTGAGATATGGTGGTAAGAGAGGGATAAGGTGGGGTTTTACCCCCTTTTATCAGTCGTGGTGAACGATTCTCATCCCTTTTGGGAATGATCGTCCCTTCATCACAACGCGATGTAAAACTCCCGTTTTTTTAAAAAATTGTCATCCTCCCATCGTGTCGTGCTGAGAGACTCCTATTCTTTGACAGAATCGTCCTTCCCCTGTATCAGTCCCGTGGGGGGAGTACATGATAATCGTATCCAGGCAATTCTACGAAGTTGGATCACTGATAATCATCAATTCAGGGTGGAGTGAAAAATGAAAATGAGGTGCGTCAACTGACATTATCGATATTGTATCCCTTATTTACCAGGAGGTCCTTGACCCTCTCCATGTGATTACCCTGAAGTTCAATGGAGCTGCCTTTGATGGTACCACCACAGGCAAGCTTACTCTTGAAAAATTTTACCAGGTCATCGAGGTCGATGTCGTAGGGATTAAGACCCTCGATGATGGTGACCTCCTTTCCATACCGTCTTTTATTAACCTTGACACTGATTCTTTGTTGTTCCTTGGCAACTTCCTCACAAATACACAGTTCCTTTGGTAGCCCGCACTTGGGGCAAATCCCAGCATTCATTACATGTACCTTTTTAGTCTCTTTATTTATTACTTGGCATGTTCAGGAATCGACTCTGCAGACCTCGCAACCACGCGAAAGAACCTGATCTTTCTTGCTGTTATTGCGATAGACCGTGATGCCCTTGCATCCCAGCGAGCGTGCGAGAGAGAAAAGTGAGGAGATCTCGTCGACTGTGGCCTTTTCCGGGAGATTGATGGTCTTGGAGACCGCGTTATCCACATGCTGCTGGATTGCTGCCTGCATCCTGACGTGAAATTCAGGAGATATCTCAAGAGCCGTCCGGAGCAGATACTTCACTTCGTCGGGAATGGACAACCTCTCCACTGAACCCGATCGTTCCACCTCTTGTAAGATATCTCTCCGATTGGCATACGGCTCGATCCGTTTCATGACACGTTCATTGATAAATGGGAATTTTCGTCCATTGATTGACCGGGTATAGGCAAGAGAGAAAAGTGGCTCAATCCCGCTACTCGTGCCTGCGATGAGATGGAGGGAGCCGGTTGGTGCCACGGTGGTGACAGTGGCATTCCTCATATCTCCTTTGAAGATACTCTTCTCAATCGCGGGGAACGATCCCTTTTTCTCTCCCAGTTCAGCAGACATTGCACGTGCCTCTCGCTGGATATGGCTCATGGTGTGACTGGCGAAGGAGAGGGCTTCCTCTGATTCATAGGGGATGTCCAGCAGGATCAGGGTTTCCGCGAGCCCCATGATGCCCAGCCCGATCTTACGGGTGAGAAGGGTTCGTTCTCTGATATCGCCGACCGGAAAACGGTTGACATCGATCACGCTGTCCAGGAACTCAACGGCAAGACGGACCGTAGCGGTGAGGAGCTCACCATCCAGCTCATCCTCCTTCAGGCAGTGGGAGAGGTTGATGCTCCCCAGGTTGCAGCTCTCATAGGGGTAGAGTGGCTGCTCACCACAGGGATTTGTCGCCTCTATCTCACCGAGCCCCGGTACCGTGTTCTTCCGGTTAATCTCATCCATGAACAGGACCCCGGGGTCCCCACTCCGCCACGCAGCCTCACCCAGCGCTCGCCATATGCGATGAGCGTCTACCCTTTCCCAGACAGCTCCGTCTCTGGGGTTGACGAGGGCATAGGGTTCATCCCGTTCCAGGTGCCGGAAGAACGATTCATCAAAAGCCACCGAGATGTTGAAGTTTTCGAGCCCGCCCCCCAATTTTGATCCAATGAACGCAACGATGTCGGGATGGGAACTGGTGAGTATCCCCATGTTTGCTCCCCGTCGTCGACCTCCCTGTTTCACCGCTTCCGTGGCATGATCAAAGACCTTCATGAAGGAGATAGGACCACTGGCCACTCCTTGAGTATCCTGCACCGCATCACCTCGTGGTCGCAGGTGGCTGAAAGAGAACCCGGTGCCACCACCACTTTTATGAATGAGGGCCATATGGGTAAGTGCCGTGAAGATGCCCTGGATAGAATCGGGAATAGGGAGGACAAAGCACGCGGAAAGCTGACCATTTCCTGTGCCGGCATTCATTAGAGTGGGTGAATTGGGGAGGAAGAGAAGGTCTTCCATCAAGCGCCGGAACTCCTGCGATTTACTGGGAGTGACAGCTCCTGCAACTCGCTGAAAGAGCTCATGAGGTGTCTCACCGGGGAGAAGGTACCTGCTCTCAAGAAGAAAACGAACATTCTCGGTGAACTGCATCTGCATGGAACAATGCTCGCCCGGGTTATTTATAGCCGCCCGTCCTCATAGCAGAGGTGCCCATGAGCGGGAGAATATATCATCCCCCTGAGACGATCATTGTTGTTAGAAGCCCTTAGGAGGGTGATGTTGCGATGACTATGAGGTGTTCCTTCACGCTCGATGACGACCTGATGGACATGATCGACCAGTACGCCAAGGAGCGGATGATTGATCGAAATAAGGCTATACTTGAACTGATGGAGTCGGGATTCCAGGTGCAGGAAAAGGGCGATATGAACATCCAGAAACGGCGATCATTCGAGGAGATACAGATAATACGCACTGAGATCGAAGCGATGAAAAGTATACTCAATGAACTGAAATCCGAAGTCAGGCTGATGAGCCATGTTCTGGATTCAGACTGGAAAAAAGAGGCGCATGGCGTTCCCTTCCAGACAAGGAAATGGTGGATGTTCTGGAAATGAGCTCTAGCTGATGATATTCATCATGCTCCTGAACCCTTCACCCTTCATGTCATCACACTCCACTGCCTCAACCTCACTGAAATTGATTGTTTCGTCACTTTTTGTATGATACAGACAGTAGATCCGAGCCGGGGATGGTACTGATCGTCCATGAATGGCGAAGGCAGTGGAGTGCACACAGAACCGGCAGTGATCAATGGTGACAAATTCATCCTTCGTGCACTCCACCCGGCCGTTTCCCCGTACTTGTTTTCTGGTCACTTTCTCACTCATATCGTACCACCCGGTACCCGGCATTTTCAAGCATTGACTGAGCCCGGGGGAGCCATGTCTGGTCATCATCGGTGGCGAGAGGAGAAATCTCGCGATCCCAGAAGGTGAGGAGCGGGCGATCCTTCGATAGCAGGCTCTTCTTGCCCCCGACTCTACCGACTCTCTCTCCCGCCGAATTGAAAATGTCCATGTGGGAGCACCTGAACTCCCGACAGAAATTTGGACGAGTGGGGTAGATGGCACAGAGATACCGCTCGCTCCGTGGTTCATTCTTCAGGAACGGACAGGGGTATGTTCTTCCCCTTCCTGAAGTACCATTCCTCCTGCTCTCCATCAGCTGGGCGACGAAGTGTTCCCCAGAGAGACGGGAATAACAGGAGAATCGCCCCCCCTCAAGCTGTCCCTCAATGATGATGTAGTGTCCGAAGTTCATACAGCACCGTCCGCACCTCGAACACTCGAACCGGGCCATGATCTATCATACCACTGGGGGGGCCCGCATAATAAGAAGTACTGGGACAGACCATGCAGGGTTAAGAGCTGGAAACGATACACTCCATGTATGAAGGTGTGTATCATGTGCGGGGGAGAAGGGACAAGGCTCCGCCCCCTGACATTCGAGCGCCCCAAACCCTGTATACCCATCACCAATATCCCCTCAATCCAGCATTTGGTCTCCCACCTCTCCAACCTGGGGTTTCATGAAGTGATCATCACCCTGGGGTATATGGGAGGAGCGATCGAGAAGGCACTGGGTGACGGCTCCCTGTTTGGCATCCATATCTATTATGTGCACGAGAAGGAGAAGCTGGGGACCGCGGGAAGTGTTAAGAATGCACAGAAGTTCTTGGAGGACAGGAACTTCCTGGTGGTGGGGGGTGATCATGTCACCGATATCAACCTCCTTGAGTTTTATCGGGAACACCAGGGAAGCGGTGCCATGACCACCATTGGTCTGATCAGTATTGACGATCCAGGGGAGTATGGGATCGCAGAAATGGATGTGACCAACCGGATACAGAGATTCAAGGAGAAACCCTCCCCGGGAGAGATCTTCAGCAACCTGGCGAGCACCGGTATGTATGTCTGTGAGCCGGACATTTTTGATCACATCCCGGTCAACCAAAGGTTTGATTTTGCCCGTGATCTCTTCCCCTACCTTATGGAACAAGGGTATCTCCTCCATGGCTGGCTCGCCCGCGGGAACTGGACCGATGTGGGCAGCCCCCGGTCCCTTCGCCAGGCAGAGCGATGGAAGCTCCAGGAACTCGCCTCTACCTCTATCTCCGGTGATCTGCACATGGACGGTGCGAAGATTACAGGACCAGTCAGGGCGAGCGGTCCCCTTACGCTCGGTCGCAATACACGGATTATCGGTCCGGTGGCGATGGGAGCCGGGACCATCATAGGGGAAAATGTACTCATCGGTCCCTATACCAGTATCGGGGAGGGGTGCCAGATCATGAACGGAGCAAAGATCTTCTCTTCCTCGCTATACAATCATGTGCGGGTAGGGAGGAATGTGACGGTGAGCGGAAGTATTATCGATAACGACACTGAGGTAGGGGAGGATTGTTCCATCGAGAACGATACGGTAATCGGCCCCCGAGTCATGATAGGGAACCGGGCGGTCATTCACTCCGGCACACGGATATGGCCTGAACTGGTTATCTCACCGGACACGGTGGTGAAGGAGCACCTGCTCAACGACCACTATGATGCCAGGAGGGATGGTTCCTAGGCATTCCTGACCAGACGATGGGTGAGTGCTACCAGTGGGTGGCGGGCATAGTCAAGGACTTTGATATCATCGAGTGATTTCAGGTTCAATGCCCGAGCGGTCTTCTCGATACCCAGCTCAACGGATCCCTCTACCTCAATAATATAGGCATCAAGCACCGTGATCCCCATTCGTTTGGCGGCGATGGCACGGTGGTGACCATCGACAAGGATGTAGCGGTTTTGCCTCCGCACCACTATCAGCGGTTCTGCGAGCCCCTTCTTGAGCTCGTACATCCTTCCCTCCAGCTCGTCCTCGTAAATTTTGGCCTGGGTGGGCAGGAGATCATCAATCTTCACCATCTCCCTGGTGAGCGTCGGCTCAATGGCGTACAGCTTCCGCAATGTCTCGATAAATTTATAGACTTTCTCCGGTGATACATGCTCAATCTGGCTCCGAATAACATCGGAATTGGAAATAATTCCTACGAGCCGGTTCTTCTCATCCACCACCGGCAGCTTCTGGATGCCTGAGCGGAAGATGACCCGGGCGGCATCATTGATGCTCATTTCAGGATCGGCGACAATGAGATGACGCGCCATCAGCCGATCGATGGACACATTGGGATGGGCAAAAAGGAGATCCCGCGCCGCAATATACCCGACCACCTCCTC
>JAJRCM010000083.1 GCA_028678965.1 Methanomicrobiales archaeon
GGATGGTGGATCTGCTCACTACGACCGGCAGCGGCGATGTGGGGATCACCCTGGGGAAGATACCCCTTGAACTTAACCGGGCGCTGGATGAGTGCACACTTATCATAGCTAAGGGAATGGCAAACTACGAATCACTAAGCGAGGTGCCCGGTCTCCCCCCCGTTGCTTATCTTATGGCGGTGAAGTGCGACCCCATCGCGGAAAGTGTGGGTGTTCCCCGAGAATCGTATATCGCTCTTCTCACCACATAGCAGCCTATTTCATTGCATCCAGGCACTGCTGCATCAATTTGTGTACCCGCGGACTCTCTGGTGCTACCTCTCGAGCCCGCTCACAGTACTGGAGAGACTCCTCCACTCTTCCCAATGCGAGAAGACGGATAGTCAATTCTATAAGAATGTCCAGATTGGTGACATCCATATGGTAGCCGCGCTGGAGAAGCTGGAGTGCTCCAATGTCATCTTTCTCCATCCTCGCCAGTTCATACCACAGCGCTGGCTGGTTTGGCTTGTACCGACGGGCATTGATGAAGGACACCCTGGCCTTCTCCTTCTGTCCGAGGTCGAGCAGGGCAAGGCCGTGGGCTAACCACAGCTCCCCATCATATGCATTCTGCTCCACCAGGGCATCAAAGACCTCGAGAGCTTCTTCAGTCTTTTTTAATCGAAGGAGGGCAATCCCTGTTTTCAGCCAGGCCTGGAAATTATCGGGTTCAAGATGGAGGGTCTGGATATACTTCTCGTATGCTTCTTTGAACCGACCGGTGGCGAAAAATACATCCCCCAGACCGATAAGAAAATCCGGATGGTCGGGAATTGTCTCGAGGGCTTTATGAAAGAACTCCATTGCCTCTTCGTAATCCTTAATATTGAGGCGGGTAATTCCCTCATTATACCATCCGAGGGCATATCTTTTGCTCTTCGGTATTTCTTTCATTCTCCCCCTCCTTTCTGTTGGGCCCCGTGATTCGCGTGAAAAAATGCCAGACCGCTACTAGGAAATATTCTAACATGTGGTATATAGCATTTTATATCTGAATAATCGTTCAATAACCCGTTTGAGAGGATTTTTGAAGTCCTGAACCGGCATGCAGTCCGAGAATCAAGTAAAAGAGGAGACAACAAAGGACTGCTTCCGGGTCGCAGACTTCCCCGTCACCTGTTGCGATAAGATCTCGATACTACCGACAATAATCCCTCGCAATGAGGATCTCTAATGCCCCCTCATCTCCCAAGGTAACCAAGTTAAATATGGAGCAGATAAGGGAGCGCAATCAACGATACCATCAGGAAAAGCATTACCCAGCTGACGGTCATGACCACCTTATCAGTGAACCGCTCCCAACCACGGCGTTTCAGCATTCCCTCCAGACCCTCTTTCATAATGTACCCGCCATCGAGAGGAACCATGGGGATAGCATTGAAGATGCCTACATTCAGATTAATCCAGCCACACCAGAAGAGGAGGTGCACTAGCGTCCAGAACTGTGTGAATGGCACGGTGAAGTAGGAGATCTCAACGGTATCGAACGCAAGCATCCTCAGGTACTGTCCAGTGGAAGAACTATCGAACGGAAGGGTAAGCAGGTAGAGGAATCCCTGGGGAGTTCTGAGTGCGTCGGCAATACGGGCGGTGACTTCATCGCTCGGGTAATAGTACACCCCCATGAATCCACTCTCCCTGACCGGTACCATTTCCTGGGGCCACGCCGACAGGGTGAGTGAATACGTCTTCGATATTCCCTCGTGCTCCACGAGAAGGGTGATACGATCACCCGGTCGAGTGTTATTGAGAAGTGAAGCAACATCCATTGGCGTTCTCACCGATTGGCCATTTATCTCGCGGATGATTGAATTGGAGGGAATGCCCGCCTCATAGGCAGGATATCCTTTATAGATACCATGAATCACCGGCGCAGTCGGAGCGGCGATCATGCCCAGCACTGAGATCAGTGCTAGAAAGCAGATAAGGCCAATAGCCAGGTTGTTGATGATTCCTGCTCCAAACATCCGCGCTTTGGGTACCCGGGCCGCTTTCTGGAGATCATCCTCATCTGGTTCCACAAAGAACCCGATAGGGATGATGGCAACGAGGATACCGACACTCTTCACCCGGATCCCCTCCACCCTGCACAAGATGCCGTGACCCAGTTCATGGATTCCTATCGTGAGGAAGAATGCGAACCATACCGCAAGCGTCGATGGGACGTAGTCGTTGATCCCGGGAAGGAGAAGGATATTTTGTGGCTCATAGATACCAATAGGTTCAGGCTGGAAGAGGAGGGTATAGCGGAGGGAGAAGATCAGCAGCAGGGACATCAGGATGGAGATGATTGCCACCATCAGTACGCCAATGCTGCCATACACTCTGAAGAAGTACCCGAATCTGGTGAACCGGTCAAAGAACCCGACATTATAACTCCTTATAGCCATAATCGGGCCATAAAACGTGATTCGGTCACCGAGCGGCCTTCTTATATAGAGGATGGATGCGATGAGGCCATAGGCAATAAGGAGTGAAATGAGGAGGTAATACCAGTCCATCTACCTTAGATGGGCTGCCATGCTAGTAAATAGTGACGATCTCGCAGAAGAAATGCAATTATTTGAAATCTGAAAAATGGGTCTGAGAATAGGAAGAGAGACAGTCGCTAACCGTCTGCCATGATGTTCTGGCGAAAGGCGGTGGCCGACCATGTTCATTGATGTACCGTACAAGAAAGGTCCGCGTCACAGGATCTGCAGGATATCCGCTTCCCAGCGCCCCGTATCGCTGCCTCAGCGCTGCCACCTCCCGGTCCCGTACGACTTTGGCGATAATACTTGCTGCTCCCACGACGGGGTAGGTATGATCTGCCTTGTGCTCAGCAATAATCGTGCAGTCATGATCCAAGAGTGCCCGCAGGCGCGCCCCATACCGGGCCGCGTTGACATCACAGGCATCAACATACACAATTGCAGGACAGAGCTGGGTAATCACTGCTGCATGGGCGCGGACCACACACTCGTTCATAGTCATCACCTGGAGATACCGATCGATTGATGGAGCATCGATACATACGATTGCAGTTTTGAAACGAATACTGATCTCCGTAAAGAGTACTTCTCTCCGTGATGGAGAGATTTTTTTTGAGTCTTTCGCCCCGAGACGGGCACATTCCCGGGGGTCATCGCAACAGACTGCAGCCACGACAAGAGGACCAAAGACCGCCCCTTTGCCCGCCTCATCGACACCACAGATCATCCTACACCTTCCCCCCCGGCTCAAGGGAATATGGGGTTTTCGGGCCCTATATCTTCTTTCCTATCACGCTGGGATGTCTTAACCCATGAAGAGGGAGGAAACGACAGGCAAAAAATGACGATATAACGCATGAAACTTGAAAATCACGAATCAGAAACTAATTATTCTCCCACGAATATTCCCGATACAGGTCCGTGGCGTGAACCCCCCCTTTTTCGCACTGCACGACCTTTAGGGACGGCACGGACCTGTCCTTTCGGTCTGGGAAGGAGATATTAGAGTAACCCTATCACGATCGTTTGATCGTGCATGAGATTATTAGGATGCTACAACAATTCATTCTCTGATGTATCTCATCATCGTTGGCCTTGGCGGAATCGGCAGGAACTTGACAGCAATTGCCTCTGAACACGGGAACAATGTAGTGGTAATCGATCAGGATGAAACGAAATGCAGCGACATTCTGGAGCATCACGATGTTCTTGCTATCACCGGAAATGCCACTGATAAGACTGTGCTGGAGGATGCGGGCATTGACCGTGCTGATGCTCTCGTGTCCACTACCAGCGATGATGCGGTCAATTTAATGACTTGCTGGCTGGCCAAACGTTTCAAAGTCCAGAATGTGGTCTCCATTGTGAACCAGAAAGCACATTCTGATCTCTTCAAAGAGGTGGGGGTGAAAATCAGTGAGAACCCCGATGAACTTGTTGCCAACCGGCTCTTCTACTGGGCCGTCAACCCCAAAATGCAACAGCTGGTCTCTATTCCCGGGGGTTCAATTTTCGAGATCATTGCCGAGGAGGGTGCGTCCATCATCGACCGTGAAATTCGGGAAATTATCGTGAAAAATTTCGTTTTTATCGCTATCCGGCGGGCAAGCGGCGAATTAATTATTCCCAGTGGAGCAGTGAAGATCCGTCCAAATGACACCATCCTTGTCTTTACCAAAAAAGAATCGGAAGCGGAGTGCATGCGCCTCCTCAACAAGCAATTCAAACCTTCAGCTGATTGAGTCTTTGAGGGCTTTCAGCTCCAGGAGCAATTTCGGATTCCTGGTGATCAGTTCACGGACAAGGGTGAAGGTGCTGAACTCCTTCAAGTTGATGTGAGATATCGATTTGACCAGGGCATTCAGCTTCTCATCAGAGAGGGTGATAAAGAACTCCTTTATTTTGTAGTTACGTTCGATTGCCTTTCCCATTTTCGATTTCCGCCATTCTTTGTCATAAACGGAGAGTGCTTCGCATCCACAGTCTCCCTGGGCAATGCAGGATGCGGCGACTTCTGCAGCGAGTTTACCCGTGAACATGGTGTTATAGATGCCTCCACCAGTGAGAGGATCGCTGACCCGTGCGGCATCTCCCACGACCATCAACCCATCAGCAACCGTGGTCTGGAGAGGTTTGCAGACCGGTACTCCTCCCACGATACACTCTATGGGTTTACCCCTTGGGAAGTGATCAGCAACAAAACGGTCAAGGTAATCTTTTGGACGCCTGCCTGGACCACAACACCTCGGACTTATCCCGATTCCCACGTTGGCGCTCCTCTCTCCCTTGGGAAAGACCCAGATATATCCCTCGGGAGCAATTGTATTACCCAGAAAAAAAACAGTGGTATGTGGCTCGATATCGATGTCCGTGAGAAGGTACTGAGCGCAGGTAGCAAGTTCCCGTATGGGGATAGTTGTATCTATCCCGCACCAGCGAGCGAATTTGGATTCCACCCCATCTGCAGCAATGGTGACCGGTGCTGTCACGTCCTTCACCTTCCCGCAGAATTCGAGTCGTGCCCCTTTCACCGTACCGTTCTCTAGGATGGGTGCAACTGCTCGGGTCTTGACCTGCACATCAGAACCTGCCTCTGCTGCTTTCCATACCAGCTCCCGGTCAAAAATTTTTCGGTCGAGGATGTAACCTACTTCATTTCCTGCAAACTGGGGATCGAGCTGGAGCGAGGTACCATCGGGTACGATGATCTTTGCACTGTCAATCTCTGCAGAGATCCACCTGGGATCAGGGGATATAAATTCCTGGAGGAGTTCTTTCCCTATCCCTTCGGCACAGCGTACCGGGGCACCAATCGCCGGTCGTTTCTCCACAAGGCAGACACTGAGCCCTTTTTCCGCTGCGGTTCTAGCCGCCATTGCTCCGCCGGGACCTCCCCCGATCACCAGAATATCATAGGCGTCCTTCATGATCTACCTCCAGTGCTCCCAGCGGGCACGCTTTGGTGCAGATACCGCAACTGATACATTTCTCGTCCACCTCCAGGTATGCATCGATCAACTCCAGCGCCCCTTCGGGACAAACAGAGACGCAGGCGCCGCAGTATCCACAGATCTCTCGGTGTATGGTCAGCATCATTCTCAGTGGGAAGAATGACTGCAATAACCTTTCCTTTTTTCAAAAGAAAACGTGCCGTATCGCCCTCCGCCACCCGGATACAGGCAGATATCCCCCGTTCTGAGAGTGGCGACAGCTTCTGCTACCCGCTCATCAATTTCCTGCAACTCATCGATTGTCCGTTCCAGGAGGATCTCAATCTCGGTTCCCAGCGATGAAAGAAAGCGAGCATGGAGGTTCCGGCACCGCTGTGTGGCTGGAGAAGAAGTCCCCAGTACGTTCTGTATAATCTCACCGAGAGGGATCAAATGGTGGTAGGCAGGACGGGTCTGGATCTCTCCTCCGGCAAGTTCATGGACTCGATCCGCGACTCCCTTTTTAATCCTACCCCCATCAGAAGGACATCGCCAGCGGTCCTCAACAGCTTCCTCGAGGAGAAACTGTCGGTAACACCGGCTGCAAGCGGTGCGGTTGTACTTACCCTCCTCAGGAAAGAGCCCCGCATTGTAGACTACCCGCCCACGCCGGAGACACTCCAGAACTCCCGCCGATGAACAGGTAGACACCTCCAGACAGTTCCATTCCCTCCCTATTTTTACCAGCTCCGGACTGTGTGCATCGGAATTGGAGAGAAAAGGGATACCAGTCAGCTCAGAGATGCACGCTCCATATGACGTATCGGCACTCAATCCCAATTCGAGAAAATCGATTTGTTCCTTACCGTAACACTCCGCAACATGGCTGTATCGTGCATAGAGAGAGGTCCAGGGTGTGAAGGCGTGAGCTGGACCAATCAATCCTCCCACACTATGGACAAGCGTAGCGATCTCTTCACCTGTTGCCGCAACGCGGGGGCGGCCAGAAGAATTGAGGTTGCGACTGAAGGGAGCAAGCATCTGTGCAAGGGTTGCACATGCCTCAAAATTTTCCATCAGGATCAGGTGGTGGATGCGGTGCTGATCCTCCACCTCCGCGGTGGGGACGATGATGATGTTCACCTCATCACCCTCAAAGGACATACATCTCTCGCGCCAGACAGGGTGGAGTGCATCCCCGCTTCCAAGGACGTGAATCCCCTTCCTGCGACAGGTTGCTAGCAGGGCAGGGAGATCCATCGTTCTGGATGTGCCAATGGAGAAGGGAGAGTGGATATGGAGGTCAGCATAGATCTGCATATGCACTGTGAGTATTGCTCCTTATCCTGCTTGATTGTTGACGATCCAATATTCTGATCAATCTCTTTTTTCGATGATCTCGCTCCTTTGGGATGATCAAGGAAAACTCATTTTGATCGTACTTCGCAGGTACTTCTTGATATGGTGATAATTGGGGCGCCTCAGGTCACGATAC
>JAJRCM010000084.1 GCA_028678965.1 Methanomicrobiales archaeon
ATTGTTCGACGAACGCTGCAGAAGGGCTCCGAAGTACCCCGCAGGCAAGGATGCCTGGTAAGAGGTAGGGCACAGATTACTTCAACGAGGATGATCGCTGCAATGATCGCAGAGATGACACTTGAGAGAAGCCCCAGACTGATGATTATAAGAAAGATGAGGGCATTCAGGGGCAGCAATCTGCAGACCGTACTGATGGCACGATGGATAGGCCCGTGCCAAAAATGGATTATGAGCCCGATGATGAAAACAATCTGAACAATTCCTACCGGGACACCGGCAATATCGGTGATGCGGAGTGGTGCGGTGAACGCTTCCTCCAAAATTTTCAGACTCCACCCGGTTACCTCTCCCTCGATAGTGGCAAACCCCGCGAGAGTGAGGGCTGCCACCCCGCAGGTGAATAAAATGACTTCAAGGTTGTGCTTCGATCACCCGGACCCGGAACGGTCCGATCAGGACAATGAGCAGGATGATGAACAACCCCCCGTGCACGATGCTGTCAATTGACATCCTGTCATTATCCCCCCCTCTGCGTGACCTTTCGAACTACGGCGTTCACTCCAATTCCAGTCGTAACCCGAAAGTAACGTATGAAGAGAATCCAGCCGGGGCCCCCGTCCCCGTACCGCACGCCATGAGCATGCAGTATTCCAGAACCATGCGTGATCAGATTATAAATACAGTTCGTTTTTCCGTTTTTAAGGTCAGGGAATCCCGTGCTGGAGAAGGATCCGAATTCCTATCCCGATAAGGATGACCCCACCAACGATCTCTATTCGTTGCCCGAAAAACTCGCCTAGGCGTGTGCCAAGAATTACCCCCATGAATGAGAGCAGGAATGCCGTAACACCGATAATAAGTGCGGGGACGAGAATGGTGGTAGACAGGAGAGCGAAGGAGAGGCCTACCCCCAGTGAATCCATACTGGTGGCAAGGGAGAGAAGGACCAGGGTGGAGATCTGGAAGTACTGCACATCCTCCCTTTCCTCTACCTCCTGGATCCCTTCGAGGATCATCTTTGCCCCGATCACAAGGAGGAGCAGGAATGCAACCCAGTGATCGAATCCTGCAATGAGGCCCACGAGCCAGGTGCCCGCCCCCCACCCGATGAGGTTCATCCCTATCTGGAATCCACCGAAGAAGAGGGCGATCACACCAGCTGCAGTCAATCGCGGGAGATCGCTCGATGTACCGACTGCGATAGATACTGCGAAACAATCAAGGGCAAGCCCAATGGCAATCAGGACAACGGAAACCAGATCCATGCGCTCCGTACCGTTGGGCGGGATGAGTATTTTGCTGTTTTGCTTAAGCGAGCTCCCACTGACCGGTCACAAAGGAAATCCTTTCGTGGTAACGAAAGACACGTACTACAGGTACCATGGATGGTGTGCTGGAAACTCTTGTCCTCGCGTTCATAATTGGGCTCACTGGAGCACTCGCTCCTGGTCCAACACTGGTAGCGACGATACAGGCTTCGGTCAGGGGAGGCTGGACGGTGGGGCCTAAGGTTACGCTTGGGCACATCGCGATAGAGACCCTCGTCTTTCTCCTCATTCTATTCGGATTCTCCGCCGCCGCTCTTACCTACTCTCACCCTGTTGCATTGCTGGGTGGGTCGGCCCTGATTGGATTTGGTATCCTGACGGTAAAGGAAAGCATGCACGCCCACCTCGATCGGCAGTCCCCCAGTGCCTTCAGCAATCCATATCTCGCTGGAGTCATAACCGCCATTACCAATCCTTATTTCTGGATTTGGTGGCTCACGGTGGGAAGCACATTAGTGATTGAAGCGCTGGAAAGCGGGATCCTCCTCGCCGTGATTTTCATGGTCGGCCACTGGAGTGCCGATGCCGGGTGGCTTACCGCAGTGTCCACGGGAATCCACCGCGGACGCACCATCCTCTCTGAGAACGGGTATCAAAGGGTACTCCTTCTCTGTGGCGCTTTCCTCATCTTCTTCGGGAGCTATTATCTCATTACCGCAATCGCAGGAATGATGGCCTAGCATGCACGTCACACGCTAAGGATGGCAGGGAAAAAGAGAGGATGATAATGCCGATTATCTCGGGATACGGGCGTTGATTGCTTCCCAGTTGACCAGGTTCCAGAAAGCCTCGATGAACTTAGCCCGGTCGTTCTTGTAATCAAGATAGTAGGCATGCTCAAAGACATCGACTACCATCAGGATGGGGAAGGATGGGTACACATTGACATTATGTTTCTCCACTTGCATGATCAGGGGTCTGCCGGTTTTTAGACAGAGGCACAGGGCAGCCCAGCCTGATCCCTCAACACTCGCCGCTGTCTGAGTGAATTCTTTCTTGAAGCGCTCGTAACTTCCGAACTCTCCCTTGATAAGATCGGCAATCTTCCCGGTCGGTGCTCCTCCACCCTTTCCTTTCGGTGCCAGATTCGCCCAGAAGAAAGAGTGCATCATATGGCCACCGACATTCCAGGAAAGCTCCTTGAGCGTTGCCTTCATATCGAGATCAATCCCCTCTTTACGGGCTTTGTCCAGCTTCTCAAGGATGGCGTTTGCCCCATTGACGTATGCCTGGTGATGCTTCTGGTAGTGTATGGTCAGCTGCTGTTCCGAAATGAAGGGCTCCAGTGCCTTGAAATCATAGGGCAGAGGAGGCATGGTGTACATTTTTACCGTTTCCATCAGTGATCAACCCTGACATTTTTCATTCTGCATTTTTATTCATCCACTCCGTCTCTCATCCTATAATGGTAGCGGTCGCTGCCTCCTAGGTGGATGAGTGGCCGGGTCTCTCATGGGAGAGGTAATCCTACCTTTTGAAATCTCCCGAGGAGAGAAAAAATATTTAGAGAACTATAGCCCTGAGAATGGTCACATTCTGTAGTGGGCGATCATTCGCATCGGTTGGAACTTCCCCAATAAGGTCAACTACCTCCAAACCCTCGATGACCTCACCGAAGACCGGGTGCTTTCCATCAAGGTAATGGTTGTCCACTAGATTAATGAAAAACTGACTCCCACTGGAGTTCGGACGCCCTGTATTTGCCATGGCGATAGTCCCCCGGGTATTTAAATGCGAACTTACGAATTCATCTTGAATAGTGTATCCAGGTCCACCCGTACCAGTTCCAGTCGGATCTCCACCTTGAATCATGAATGTGTCAATGACCCGATGGAAGATTGTTTTGTCATAGAATCCCTCCCCCACCAATCGTTCAAAATTGCCCGCGGTGATGGACATATCCGGATACAGACGGAGAGTAATATTTCCCATCGTGGTTTGCAACCTGACCTTCACCCCATCCGAAGAATGTGGCATCGGTGACACTGTTGCTGAAAGTGTGGGTTCTGGACTGTTGGATGTACCATCATTCTTTGTATCGGAGGTGCAACCCGTCGCCAGGCTCCCTCCAATGAGAAGCAGGATGAGTATGACGAAAACCCGTTTCATAAAGTTATTTCTGGTCATGATATCCAGAAAAGCGTTGTGAGAGGTATCCCTGGGAAATATCAACGCCATAACGTAAGGGAGGATTGAACCAACGGAAGTATCCCCGTACCTGAATACAATCGGAGATATACCTTTACCGTGACCTCCTTTCACAATATCTTTATGCTATCGGGCAGATGGGAGAACGTGATAGGGAGATGATACCGTGGTGACCATCACCGTCTATGACGGTGCAGAAAATATCGGCGGAAATAAGATTTACGTGGAAGAGGGCGGTCGTGGGGTTTTTCTTGATTTTGGGAAGAATTTCGCAAAATATGGCAGATTCTACGAAGAATATCTGAAGAACCGCACCACCCGCGGTATCCATGATCTCCTCCACTTACGACTTATACCCCCGCTCCCCATTTACCGGTCGGATCTCATCCCACCCGATGTCTCCCTTCCCCGCTCCCCACCCCTCTCTGTCACCGCCATCCTCCTCTCTCATGCCCACCTCGATCACTGCGGGAACCTTGGTCTGCTGGACAGGACCATTCCAGTGGTTGCTACACCGATGAGTATTGCTATTCTGAAAGCCATGCAGGATGTGGGGAAGTCAGCGACTGAGAGTGACGCTGCCTATATCTCGGAGCGTCGCCCACTGGCTCACGATCCGCTCTACCTGGAAGCGGACAAAAGCCCGTATATAGGGAAACGGTTCCTCTGCACGTCATCACCCTCCGATGATCTCCTCCACTTTCTCTCCCGCCGTCCTGGTCAGGATGGACCACGGGCAAAGAAACTCGAACCAGGGCCCTGCACTCCCTTCAACGATGAGCATATGCCCTTTGCCATCTCAGCACATGAAGTAGATCACTCTATCTATGGTGCCTGTGCCTACCTGCTACGAGGGGAGATGACTATTGCCTATACCGGGGATTTCCGGCTCCATGGGCGTCGGGAGGAAAAGACACGGGATTTCGTCTCCAACGCGCGGGACGCCTCCATATTGCTCACCGAGGGAACTCGGGTGGGGGGTGAAGGGACGACAGAAAGCACGCGGGTGACCGAAGAGCAGGTCTATGAGACCTGCCGGGGAGCATTGGATGGCGCGAAAGGACTGGTTATCGCCGATTTTTCTGCCCGAAACTTCGAGCGCTTAGCGCTCTTCCAGCGGATTGCCCACACTACCGGAAGGGATCTGGTGGTCACCGCAAAAGATCTCTATCTCCTCCATGCCCTCTCTTCCGTTGATCCCGCTCGTCGATGGGATTCCCTCCTCGTGTATGATGAGGTGGTGAACCATCGGGATCGAAAATGGGAGACCGAGGTGGTGCAGCCTCTTGCCAGTGATCGGTATATCTCCCACAGCACCATCCACGATGATCCCGATCGGTTCCTTCTCTGTTTTTCCCTTTATGATATGAACCACCTCCTCGACATCAAGCCCAACGGGGGCACCTATCTGTACTCATCCTGTGAGCCCTTCAACGAGGAGATGGAGATTGATTTCCGACGCTTGATGGCCTGGCTCACCTTTTTCCGTATTGCCCCACTTGGGTTCAAGATGGGGTGGAACGCTTACGGGGACCTCACACCCGTCATGGAGCGGGGGTTCCACGCTTCAGGTCATGTATCGGGCGATGATCTGCGGTGGGTAATCGATCACATCGATCCTGATTACCTGATACCTATTCACACTGAAGCGAAGTGGTGGTTCAAAGGACAGTTCGAGCAGGTGATCGATCTCAAAGATGGTGAATCAGTTGCTTTCTGATGTTCTCCACTTCACCATACTCGCCCTCTTTAAGCGGAGATAACCATTGCCCGGTAGGTGGTGCTTTCCGAGTAAATTGTTTTCGACGAGCGTAGCACCAGATGTAACATCACCGTAAAAAATGGGAGGGGGGGAAATCTTGTCACCATTACTGGAGATTGAATACTATTCAGATTATTTCTATTTTCTAGGGAATTCCTCGAAGATCCTGACCGGCACCGGAAGAACGTCCGGTCGGGTGTCAGTCATCAGGCTTACGTAACTGAACACATGCACATAGTACTCCAGGTATCCTCTCATAAAATTGCTCAAACTCTCATTCCGGCGTGCGAGGATGAGAATATGGAACCACTGTATGCATCCGCAGATCCAGGCAAGCATCCCATAGACTCCAACTATGATCCCGATAACAATCCAGTACAGGATCCGTATAAAAAGTTCGATCCTCCCTGCCTCGGCTTCAAAGACAAAGAGTTCCCTCAGTGGTAGCTTCTCGGCTGTACCTTTTTTGAC
>JAJRCM010000085.1 GCA_028678965.1 Methanomicrobiales archaeon
ATAAATGAGATTCCCTCAAGGATGAGTTCCTTACTTCCTCAATAGGCAATGTGAGGACAGGAATGGATATAAAACTGCCGTTTATAAATATCGAACTTCTATTGGGGGGGGTCAATCATTAAATCACCTTGTGATACACTATATAGGGTTCTCTGAAAGGATACCATACATACTAGTACATCATGGAGGGTGAGTGAGATGGCCGGAAAGGTGGAAAATATACGAACCCCCATCGTCGCGGTGCTGGGGCATGTGGATCACGGGAAGACCTCGCTTCTCGATAAGATCCGTGGTTCATCAGTGGCCGAAACAGAGGAGGGGCTCATCACCCAGCACATCGGGGCGACACTCGTGCCCATCGAAACGGTACGGAAGATGAGTGGTTCGCTCGGGCACCTGGGAGTTAGTGTACCGGGACTGCTGTTCATCGATACCCCGGGCCACCATGCCTTCACCACCCTCCGTGCCCGGGGCGGGGCGCTCGCTGATATGGCGATCCTCGTCGTGGACATCAACGAGGGGTTCCAGCCGCAGACCATCGAGGCACTCCAGATCCTGCGGAACTATAAGACGCCGTTTGTGGTGGCAGCGAACAAGGTGGACCGTGTTCCTGGGTGGCGGACTGCAGGGGCTGAGACGTTCCAGAAGACTCTCTCCCAGCAGGGACAGCGGACCGTGGACCTCGTGGAGCACCGGACCTATGAGCTGGTGGGGAAGCTCTCGGAACTGGGATTCAACTCCGAACGGTATGACCGTGTCCGTGACTTCCAGCGGACCATCGCCATCATCCCGGTGAGTGCCCTCACCGGCGAGGGAATTCCGGATCTGTTGATGGTGATGATCGGGCTTGCTCAGCGGTTCCTGACAGGGGACCTGGGGTTCAGTGCCGAGGGACCGGGGCAGGGAACGGTGCTGGAGGTGAAAGAGGAGCGGGGGCTTGGGGCTACCATGGACGTCATCCTCTACGATGGGACACTTCGGGTAGGGGATGAGATTGTGGTTGGATCCCACAATGGTGTTATCGCCACGAAGGTGCGTTCGCTCCTCGTGCCGCGGTCCATGCACGAGATCCGGGTGGAGGAGCGGTTCCAGCGGGTGAAGTCAGTGGTGGCCGCTGCCGGGGTGAAGGTCTCTGCCCCGTCGCTGGAGCATGTGATTGCTGGGTCCCCGCTGCGGGTGATTGCGGGGAATCGTGAAGAGGTGCTGGCAGCGGTAGAGAAAGAGATGGGAGAGATCCACGTTAAAATCTCCGAGACTGGTATCACCATCAAAGCGGATACCATCGGTGCCCTTGAGGCGCTCTCCAAGGAGCTGGAGGGGCAGGGTCTTGGCGTCATCAAGGCAAGTGTCGGTCCGGTGAGCCGTCACGACCTGATCGAAGTCCAGACGGTGAATGATCCCCTTCACAGCGTCCTCTTATGCTTCAATACGCCAATTCTCCCCGATGCGGGGGAGGTGCTCAAAGATCCGAACTACGCCAATGTGAAGGTCTTTTCCTCCGGGGTCATCTACGAGCTCATCGATAACTATGCCAAATGGCGTGATGAACGGAAACGGGAGATGGAGGAGCGGAAATTCGAGCAGATGGTGATGCCGGCAAAAATAAGCCTCCTCCCCAACTGCGTCTTCCGGCAGAGCAATCCTGCGGTGGTTGGGATACGGGTGCTCGGGGGCAAGCTCCGTTCGGATGTGAACCTCATCGACCGCTCGGGAAGGAGGATCGGGCACTTAAAAACCATGCAGCAGCGGGGTGAGTATATTCATGAAGCGGCAGCCGGTGCCGAGATTGCCATCTCTATCGAAGGAGCGACTATCGGGCGGCAGATCGATGTGGGCGATGAGCTCCTGGTGGAGATACCGGAGCGGCACGTGAAGGTGCTGGAACATGAGATGCTTTCCCACCTCTCCTCTGATACGGTGATGGTTCTTGACGAATTTACGTCCATGAAACGGAAGAACGATCCGTTCTGGGGGAAGTAGTCTTTAATAGCTGCCAACGCGAAGTTTTATAGCACTTTCAATACGGAGACAGCCAGCATGGTGGAATTCAAAGTGATGGTATCGGATCCCAAGAGCGGCAGAGCATACCCTATGACAGTGAGCGGAGGAGCCGCGGGGATTTTTGTGGGACGGAAGATCGGAGACGAGGTGGACGGGGGGCCTATCGGACTGACCGGGTATAAACTCCAGATAACCGGGGGCTCTGACCGAGATGGAACGCCGGCACGGAAAGATCTCTCTGGTATGGGGAGAAAAAGGATCCTGCTCTCGGGGGGCGTTGGGTTCAAGCCCGTCCACGATGGTGAGCGGAGGAGAAAGTTCGTCAGGGGGAATGAGATCACCACCGAGTTCGTCCAGATCAATGCCAAGGTCACCACCCATGGTGAGAAGGCGCTGGCTGAGTACTTTGTGAAGTCAAAAGAAGAGAAGGCTGCTGCAGAATAACCGATACAATTCTAAATGAATTTTTTTTAATAACCCGTCGTTCTTTCATCTGGACTTTTTTGAGAATTTTTTTATACTCGATCATCGGGCTCTGCAGGGATTATTGAATAAATGGAGAGCCACCTTATGAGGAAAGAATCGTGTCTGGGGGTGGGATCGGGAGGACGGAGGTTTCGGATCGAAACC